>JACDAU010000557.1 GCA_013695265.1 Chloroflexia bacterium | reverse complement strand
ATATCGGCGGGCGCGGTATAGATGGGATTGCCGCCCACGATAAACAGCACCGCGACCTTGCCCTGACGCATGTCCTCCGTGAGGGCTTGCAGGGACGCCACCTGCGTCGTCGGGCGCTCCGAGGCTGCCTGGCGGGGATTGGTGAAAATGTTCTCCACTGGCTCGGTGTGGTACACAGTGGCGCCCACGTTACGCAAGGACTCGTTCATCGCGTGCGCGAGCGCGTGTACAGCGGCGGACTGCTGCCGCCCCGGTATCACGACGCTTCTTTCGGCGCTCGCCTGCAGGTCGGCAACGAGCCCGTTCAGGAACCGCTCGTCCACCTCAAGCTCAGGAACGGCGCCAACGTCCACGCCCAGCCGAGCCGCAATGACTCGCGCGAAGGCTTCAATGTCCCTCGCCCGCATCGGCATGCGGTGATCCGCCTTTGCGCCGGTCGAGGTGTGGGTGCTCTCCACCACATACGTGCGGTTGAGCTCGACGCCGGGCACCGGTCTGCGCCTCGATGCCCAGTCGTGGATGTAGCGCGTATTATGCGGGAGGCCGGCTAGAAAGTCTTCGTCGAGCGAGAGGATGACGTCGGCCTCGGTGAGCTTGTAGAACGTGTTGACGGGCTGCCCGAAGGCGATCTGGTTGCCCTCGCGGGCGCTGTCGCCCCCGGCGGGTTCGTAGTGGTGGATCTGCGCGTTCGGAAAGCGCTTGAAGACATCCGCGAGCTGGCGCGCCAGCGTGGGCGAGACCACCGTCTCCGTGAGGATTCGGACGCCTGCGCCACCACCAGGCTGCTGTCCCTCAAGGGCGCCACGAAACTCCTCGACAAACTGATCGTAGGTGTTGATCGCGCCGTTTTTGCGAGCAACATCGGACCGGTCGGGATCGTACATGCTCAGGATGGACGCCTGCGCAAAGACATCGGTCGCCCCCAGACTGTTTGGGTGCGAGGGGTTGCCCTCGACCTTTGTCGGGCGTCCCTCGTGCTGCTCCACAAGCAGGCCGTTCGTTGCGCCGCCCATCGACATCGCGGTCGCGTAAAACAGGGGGCGGCCCGGAATTAGGCTTTCCGGGCTCTCGACATAGGGGACGATTGTTTCGGACGGCTTCGTGCTGCACCCCGAAACGCCGGCCAGTGCGAGGGATGCGCCCATCAGCTTCAGGAAGCGGCGGCGGCTGACGGAGTCCAGGAACTCCGCCGCCTGCGAGGGAAACTGCTTGCGCACCATTCGGCGAAACTCTTTGGTGTCCGCAAGCTCTTCAAGACTGCGCCAGTACTCCTTGCCCGCCTTTCCTTTCAGCCTGCGGGTGAGTGCGGGGTCGGCGTAGGTCTTCTCCCGCGTGACGGGCTCGGTGAGGTCGTCAGGCTTGTGGAGCTCTATCGATGACATGCTGAGCAGTACACTTTCTTCTGAATATCGTATTGCTTCACCAGTTCGCGTCCCCGTTCCAATTGGTCGGGGGGTGCGGTCCACTGCATGTTGTATATCTCGGATTGTGGCCGGACGAACTTCTCCGGCTCCGAGTGGCACTCGACGCACCATTGCATGGTAAGGGGCGCGACCTGCCACGTGAGCTGCATCCGGTTCACCTGGCCGTGGCACGTGGAGCAACCGACGCCCTTCTTGACGTGGATGCTGTGGTTGAAGTACACGAAGTCGGGCAGGTCGTGGACCCTGATCCACTGGATGGGCACGCCGGTCTCCGCGCTGTCGCGGACCGGCTGCAGGTTCGGGCTATTCGCCCAGATCTGCTTGTGGCAGTTGATGCAGGTCTCGGTCGGCGGCACCCCAGCAACAGCGGAGTACTCCGCGGACTGGTGGCAATACCGGCAGTCGATGCCGTCACCGCCTGAGTGGTGCGCGTGGCTGAAGGGCACGGGCTGATCGGGCGGAACGCCCGCGCCCGTCGCGTACGGGGAGCGCACCATGATGTATGCGACGGCGGAGAGCAGACCGATGGTGAGCACGGCGCCGAGGA
This sequence comes from Chloroflexia bacterium, assembly GCA_013695265.1. GTDB lineage: Bacteria > Chloroflexota > Chloroflexia > Thermobaculales > Thermobaculaceae > JACDAU01. The sequence goes on along the minus strand of JACDAU010000557.1, from coordinate 966 downwards.
TACTGAGGCGGGCGAGATTGTTGCTGGTGCGAGGGAAGACCTGCGGCATTGCTCTCTTACTCCGTGTCCTGGAAGCTGAAGCCGGTGGGTGCGATCTGATCGGTACAGGTGGTGAGAATCGGTCGTTTGGCTACGGTCTCCCGTGGCCGGGTATTAGATGCGGCACTATTCAAGGACGAGAACAAGCTTTGTGCGATACGAACCCGAAACACAAACGGGATTATAGCAGGTAACTGGGAGCGTTTTGGTAGAGGTATGGCTGGTTATCCTGACGAAACACCTAACTGCCGGTTCAACTGCTCGGATGCGGGCGACACCGCTTGGAGCGCTGCCGCCGAATCGCGCTGCCTACGCTCACTATACCAGCGGTTTCCCCCGATGCAACCCGTGGTAACAGGCAAGGCTGAGACACGCCAGACCACGGCGAGCAGCAAGCAAGTGACGGGCCGCGGCTGGCGTAGGCGTTAGGGTTTAGGGAATAGCGGGCAAACGCGGATGTCGGATCGCTGCGCCGCCGTGAAGTTGCGCCTGGGGATGTGCGTATCTATAATCTAAGGCAGACATGGGCCGCTAGCTCAATTGGCAGAGCAACTGACTTTTAATCAGTGGGTTCAGAGTTCGACTCTCTGGCGGCCTACCCGTGAAAGTGCTTGTATTACCTATGCATTCGAGGGTTAGAGCCTCCCCTGAAGCGTTGCCTCTACGTACTATGACACCATTCTTGACACCACTGAGCTGTCAACTGGGTGTCGACCTGCCGATAGTGGCTCACGTTACACTCAGCGCGTAAGCCACGCCCTCATCTTTGGTCATCGCCCCCCCCTCGACGTGCGCCACCTCGAACGCCTCCGGCCCGAGCGCTTCCCGTACTAGCGCCAGCCATCGCCGACGAAGCAGTCGTTCCGTCTGGTCGGCCGGCATACGAATGGCCGCACGAAGGCCCTCGGCCGCGCCGAAGATGCGCGC
>JACDAU010000554.1 GCA_013695265.1 Chloroflexia bacterium | reverse complement strand
AGGGTCCGATCCGAGGGCGAGCGCGTGCCCGTGGTCCCGGTACGCGGTGAAGACGTAGTCCTCCGGGCGGAGCGTGGAGAGCGCGCCGACGACGGTTGCCTCCTCCCCGATGTTGAGATGGCAGTAGCCGCCGATATGGGCCTGGGTGTAGAGCTGGGCGGCCCGCTCCTCGAAGTGACGGATGAGCACCATCATCCGGTAGTTATCCAGAAGCTGCTCTCTGTTCTCGGTCTTTGTTGCCATACTCTGCGCCCCTGCTCCTGTACGGTTCAGACCCGCACCGCATACGACAGTAGCGTTTGCGGAACCCGGCGACTGCTATCGTGCAGGCTAAGTATAGGGCTAGGGTCTGCGTGCGTCAACGGCGCCAGTGGCAAGGCCGAACGAGCGCGCAGCGATGGACCTTGCAACAGCTCGTCGTTCGAAACGCCGATGATGTTAGTTGCATCCTGCCTGGTTGACTCCACTCACGGCAAGAGACTCCGCCTAAGGGCACGGCTGCGCATGCAAAGTGACGTGCGATTGGTACCGGCCATCGCCTTTACTCCACCATCAACGGCGCTATTGTCACATTGATGAGCAGAGCCTAGGGTGGAGGCGATCCTGACACGGCAGGCGCTACCGCTGCCGACTCGTCCTCTACTGAAGCCATTGACAGGCGCGAGGCAGACGCTTACGATGTCCCCAGCCTTCGAGAAGTACAATGGACTCCGTCAGGTTACTCGGCGCCTACGTCAAAACCACGAATGTATGGAGCCGCTCTATCCGGTGGGTTTATACTATAGTGGATCGCCATGTCTACACACGATCCAGGTTCCGATCCAGCTTCACGCGGCAACGAAGAACTGCGCATCCAGCTACTCGGCGGCTTCCGCGTCGTTCTGGGTGAGCGGGTGATCGAGGAGTCTGAGTGGCGGCTTCGCAAGGCTGCGGGCCTGCTCAAGCTGCTCGCCCTCTCAGAACGGCTCCAACTCCATCGGGAGCAGGCGCTCGAGCTGCTCTGGCCAGATTCAGAACCCAGGGCGGCGGTCAATAATCTTCATGGCACCCTCCACGCACTCCGGCGCATACTGCGGTCCGACTGTCAGTTCGTCTGGCTGCGCCTCCACGGCGACGTTCTCAGCCTGGGCCCGGTGGATCGGGTGTGGGTGGATGTTCGGGCGTTCGAGGCTGCGTGCATCAGGACCCGAGGCGCACGGGATCCCGCACCATACCACGCCGCACTCCAACTGTACACTGGCGAACTTCTACCCGCAGACCGCTACGAGGACTGGGCGGCGAGCCGCCGCGAGCAGGTGCACGACAAGTACCTGACGCTACTGGTGGATCTCGCGCGACTGCACGAGGCCCGACAGGAGCTGCGGGCGGCGATCGAAGCGCTCCGGCGGGTCGTGGCGAGCGAGCGATCACACGAGGAGGCACACACCGGGCTCATGCGCCTGTACGCGCTCTCCGGTCAGCGTCATCAGGCACTCAGGCAGTACGGGCAGATGAAAGATGCCATGCGGCGAGAGCTTGATGCCGAGCCCGAGGCGGAGAGCGAGCGCCTGTATCGGGATATCAGGTCCGGGCTGTACCCGCCCAGGGATTCGCGATCCTCTATCGACCCGGAGGACCCTACAGGCCCCGGCCTGCAGCACAATCTGCCGGTCCCATTGACCAGCTTCATCGGACGTGAGCGTGAGATCGCTGATGTGGGGCACCTGCTCGCGACCACCCGACTGCTCACGCTGATCGGGACGGGCGGGTGCGGCAAGACGCGGCTGGCGCTGGAGGTGGCCAGGGGCTCGATCCCTGAGTATGCGGACGGGGTATGGCTGGTCGAGCTCGCGGGGCTCTCTGATCCCCACATGGTTCCCGGAGCTGTCGCCGGCGTACTGGGCATCACGGAGGACTCGGGCCGGGGGCTGATGGATGCGCTCGCGCACGCCCTACGAGCCAGAAAGACGCTCCTGGTGCTGGACAACTGTGAGCATCTGCTGGACGCGTGTGCCCACCTGGCGCAGACACTGCTGGGCTCGTGCCCAGGCGTGCAGATCCTGGCCACTAGCCGGGAGGCACTCGGCGCGAGCGGCGAGTTGCACTGGCGCGTGCCTTCGCTTGCCGTGCCCCCGGCGGGTACTCTGCCCCTTGCCGATCGCCTCGGCGAGTACGGGTCGGTGCGGCTATTTGTCGAGCGGGCTCAGCACCGCGAGCCGGCGCTCGACCTGTCGGAAGACCGAGACATGCAGGCGGTTGCGGAGATTTGCCGACAGCTAGACGGGATACCGCTCGCAATCGAGCTGGCCACTGCCCGGATCCCCGTATTGTCAGTCCGGCAAATAGCCGAGCGCCTGGACGATTCGCTGGGGCTGCTCACTGGTGGCGGCCGGGTGGCCATGCCCCGGCATCGCACACTGAGGGGCGCGCTCGACTGGAGCTATGCGCTGCTGAATGAACCTGAACGGCAGCTGTTTGCAGGACTCTCAGTCTTCGCGGGTGGCTGGACACTGGAGGCTGCCGAACCGGTTGGCTGTGCGGCTGCGGCGGGTGGGCCACGCTCGGAAGACGCGCTGGAGTTGCTGTCGCGGTTGGTTGACAGATCCCTGGTGCAAGTGGAAGTGGGTCAGGGACCATGGATCCGTTACCGGCTGCTAGAGTCCGTCCGGCAATACGCGCGCGAGCGGCTGGAGGAGGGCGGAGGTATGGAGGCGGCACGACGGGCGCACGCGCGGTTCTTCGTCGTGCTCGCCGAGGAGGCGGAGCCGGAGCTTACCGGACCACAACAAGCGGAGTGGCTGGCGCGGCTGGAGGTGGAGCACGACAACGCGCGGGCGGCGCTCGCGCAGTCGCTTGCGGTCGGAGAGGTGGAGGTGGGCGCGCGCCTGGTCGCCGCGCTGTGGCGGTTCTGGTGGGTGCACGGCCACCTGAGCGAGGGGCGCGAGTGGCTCGGGCGAGTGCTGGCATCTCCGTGCGAGATCCCTGATCGCGTGCGGGCACGCGCACTCCGCGGCGCCAGTGTGTTGGCCTGGGCGCAGACCGACTATGAGAAAGCCGTGCCGCTGATGGAGCAGAGCATCGCGCTGTTTCGCGAAGTGGAAGACGCTGACGGCACCGCCAACGCGCTGAGCAACCTGGGGACCATCCTCAGCAGCCGGGGTGACTACGAGGGGGCCCGACGCAGGCAGGAGGAAGGGCTGGACCTCAACCGCGCGCTCGGGAACAAGCGGGGACTGTCCCTCAGCCTCGCCAACCTCGGGGACACTGCCTCCTATCTCGGCGACCACCAGGCTGCCAGGCAATACTGGGAGGAAACCTTGCCGCTGGACCGCGAGCTGGGAGACTTGCACGGCGTCGCCATCACCGTCAACAACCTCGGGCTCCTGGCTCGGGACGTCGGGGACCTGGACCAGGCGAGGGCACGCATCGACGAGGCGGTGGGCCTCTTCCGCCCACTGAGCGCAAGGTCGGCGCTCGCACAGGCACTGGAGGGCCTGGCGGACGTCCATGCACACCGATGCGA
>JACDAU010000496.1 GCA_013695265.1 Chloroflexia bacterium | reverse complement strand
GTTGCTGCTCGGTTTGGCGGTAAGTCTTCCAGTACGAGCCCACGAGAAGTGGTTCACAGATTCTCGCCAGTTCCCCGTCAACTGGGCGGACGTGTTGAGCCTCAAGACCTTGCTCGTCATCCTTGCGGTTGGCCTTGGGCTCGCCGCCGTGTACGCGCTAGATGCTCTGCTGCACATGGTACGAGCACGGCCACAACGGCATCAGTTCCCGCATCTGCCTCGGGATGTGCAGCCCGGTGGCACCGCGCTTGAGCGCATCTACGCTTGGATACCACTGATCGTCGCGCTGCACGCGGCGGTGCCCCTGCTCGTGAGCGGCCTGCAACTGCAACTCTTCGCCGCGAACCTGAACCTGCCGCGCGACATCTTTGGCGGCCTGATGGCCCTCGCACAGATCACGGTCGCACTCTCCTTCGTGTACGGCGCGCTGACCCGCGTTTTCGGGCTCGTACTGGCAGCACTGGTGCCGCTCGGCTGCCTGTTCTTTTCACCCGCCTACGTGCTGGAACACCTCGACTTCGCAGGTGTCGGCCTGTTCATGTACATTCTGGGCCGCGGGCCATATTCCGTGGACTCGCTCATTGGTACGCTGGCGCAGCCCGCGCGTCCCCTCGTGCCGTATGCCGTGCCCGCGCTGCGCGTCCTCACCGGCGCAGCGATCGTCGTGCTCGGTTTCACCGAGAAGATCTGGAACGAGCAGCTCGCGCAGTCCTTTCTAGCGTATCAGGACTTCAACTTCGCGCGGTCCCTCGGCTTCACCGATGAGCATTTCATCCTCGCGGCAGGCGTAGTCGAGGTTCTGGTCGGTGCGGTGCTCATCAGTGGGAGACTGACTCGGCTCGTCATCGCGGTCGCGTGGATTCCGTTCAACCTCACTCTCCCCTACCTCGGCTGGGTAGAGCTCGTTGGACACTTCTCGATCTACGGCACGATGGTGGTGCTTCTAGTCTGGGGGCCGAAGGCGAACCTCTCACCGTACCTGCAGGCGCTCTCGCGCGGTAGGTCCAATGGACAGAGCGGGGAGCCGAATACCGCGACCGTGCCCGGCGCCGAGTCCGCCGGTCCCGCCGCCTGATACCGTCGTCGAGGCTCAAGCTGCCCGCTGCACGCGAGCACTCCGTCCTGCCGAACTGCCACGACACTGACCAGAGGTCGCTTCCGGCGTGTCCCGACAGCGAGGCGAACGTTGAACCGCAGCGCCTGCGCGTGGGTGGCACGGCTACTGCAGACGCCTGATGCAAACAGAAAGGGAGGAAGCTTTGCCTGTATGTGATATCACCGTCGTGCCGGGAGGTGTCGAAGACAACTACGCTGCCGTCGATGCAGTGATCGAGACGATCGCGGAATCCGGCCTGGCGTACGAGGTCGGCGCGATGAGCACGAGCGTCGAGGGCGACCTGGATGCGCTGTTCGATCTCGCGCGAGTCGCGCACCTTCGGGCGTTCGAGGCTGGCGCAGTTACTGTCCTCACGACACTGCGCATTCACGACAGTCGGGAGCGCGAGCCAAGCATACAGGACAAGACTCGCGGGCGGCGGGGTGGCGGATGAAGGACCTGGCAAGCGAGGCGCCGGGGGAACAGGATGCGTGGTATCACGACCCTCTTGGGGCGTGGGTAGAGCAGACCGAGCAGGAACTGTTACTGGACGTGCTGGACCTGCGCGAAGGCCAGACGGTGGTGGATGTCAACGCCGGCACTGGCAGGCTCGCGCGCATGCTAGCAGCCTCCACCAGCGCACGGCTGATCGCTGTGGAGCCCAGTGGGTCGGTGCGTGGCCTTGGGGAGGCCCGCACGCGCGGGCTGTCGGTCGAGTGGCGCAGCGGCGGACCGGAGTCTCTGCCGGTGGACGATGCCGCCGCCGATGTGGTGCTGCTCATTACCGTACTGGAGTTCGTCCCAGACCAGCACCGTGTGCTTCAGGAGGCCCGTCGAATCCTGCGGCCGGGCGGGGAACTGATCGTTGGGGCGTTGGCTGTGCTCTCGCCATGGGCAGCGCTGTACCGCCACCTCGGCCAGCAGGGCATCGGGCCGTGGGCGAGCGCGCACCTGTGGACGCCGGACGAGCTTGTACACCTCCTGGGCATCTCTGACGCCGACGTGCGCGGCTGCGTGTTTCTCTCGCCTGCGGCCCAGCCACCGTATCCCGAGGCGGACGCTGCCGGCGTGCGAGCAGGCAACCGCCCTGCCTTCCTGACAGCCTCATGGAAAAAGTGACTCGCCGGAACTTCGATATGCCTTCGGCTGCTGTGTTACAATCCGCGCAATCGAAAGGTTGTTTCTCCGTATGAAGGTAGTCATCCCCCTCGCGGGACTTGGAAAGCGCCTGCGACCGCAGACTTACACCCGGCCAAAGCCCCTGGTCAACTTGGCCGGGAAGCCATTGCTTGGCCACATCCTGGAGCGTATCACGCCCCTGCCCATCGAGGAGATCGTGTTTATCACCGGGTACCTCGGGCACCAAATCGAGGAATACGTCAGCGCTAACTACGATCTGCCCGCACGCTACGTTGAGCAGCAAGAACAACTCGGCCAGGCACACGCCATCGGTCTCGCCCGCGACTCGTTACATGGCCCGACGTTCATCGTGTTCGCGGACACGATTTTTGAGACCGACATCGGAAAGCTCACCCAGGTTGAGTCAGATGGACTGATCTATACGCACGGGGTTGACGACCCGAGCCGCTTTGGTGTGGCCGTGATGGACGGGAAGCACATTAGCCGACTGGTTGAGAAGCCGAAGACGCCCGTCAGCAACCTCGCCATTGTGGGGCTCTACTACTTTGCGGAGGGCGAGCAGCTCGTCGCGGCGATAGACGAACTGCTGGAGAGCGGCAGGCAAACGGAGGGCGAGTACTACATCGCCGACGCCATCCAGCTTATGATCGAGAAGGGCGCGAAGCTGGAGACGGAGACGATGCCCGTCTGGCTCGACTGCGGCACGTCCGACGCGCTCCTGGACACGAATCGGTATCTACTGGGTACCTACGACCAACCCCAGTTCGCGTATCCCGGCTCCACGGTAATCCCCCCGGTTTACATTGCTGACAGCGCGGTAGTCGAGAACTCGGTAATCGGTCCGCACGTCAGTCTCGACCGCGAAGCCCGAGTGACCGGCTCCATCGTGCGCGACTCAATCCTGGGACAGGGGTGCCAGGTGGAGAACGCGACGCTTGAGGGGAGCATTATTGGAAACGACGCGTCGGTGCGCAGCTCCTACAGCAGACTCAATGTGGGCGACACCGCTTCCGTTAGTATGGGCGCCGCTTGCGACGAATAGGCGTGAGCCTGTAGGTCCGGACAGCGTACCATGAGCGCTGTGCTGACAAGTAGAGCACGCAACGTTGGAGGTCGCCCGCGCGGCCGGACCGTTGGTCGGGAGGGTTTGCGCGGCATACTCCAGCAGGATGGATCGACGCCCTGGGTACGTCGGTGAGCGGCTGGGGTTGTATCGGGCGCTCGCCGGCATCGCGCCAAAACCGCCTCAATCACGTTCCACTCATGGGTCAGCAGATGGCGGCTGTATCCCAGGATCGCGATCCCCGTTCTATCAACTGCTTCGATGCGCAGGCAAACGAGCGCCGTGCCGTACCCAATCTGTTATCATGATGCATATGTTGTAAAGGTGCATGCTGTGGCTTCGAAAAGCCGACACTGGCGCTCCATACTGGGCAGGAAAGAAACCGGGGAGCGCTTCGAGGAAGTGTCCGCACGATCGTTCGCCCCGACTACGCTACGCGACGCGCAGCAACGCACGCTCGTGGCGCGAAGGCGGGTCCGCGGCGATGTGCGCGCGGCGTTGATGCAGGCGCTGGACCTGATTGCAGGGGATCGAAAGATCCTGACGGTGAAGGACAGCCCACTAGTACTTCCCCGGTTTGGCAACGGCTCTGCGCCCTACTCGACCGCCTCCGACTTCCTGGAAGCGGTGATCCACGTACTGCGAAACCACGGCTGTGGACTGGTCCGGGTTATCGACGCGCGCACGGAGGCGTACCCCGATCCGGTGGATCTCCTTGAGATTTGCGCGCGGACCGGATGTGCCGTTGTGGATGTGCGGGAGGGGCCGTGGGTGCGCGTACAAATCGGCGGAGCGCTAGGGAAGGTCGCCATTCCTCGCGTAGCGTACGAGTCAGAGCGGCTCGTGTTTCTGCCCTCGGCGCTCGCGAACCCCGAGACGCGGTTCACGATGGGGCTCGCGCTGGCCCAGGAGCTGCTCCACCCCGAGGAGCGAGCCGTGCTGCGGCACGTCAGGCGTGAGGAGCGCATGGTCGAACTCAACCTCGCCGTAAGACCGTGGCTCATTTTGATGGACGCACGGAAGGCGCTCGTGAGCGATGAGGGTGGCGGGAAGGTGCGCGAGCC
>JACDAU010000487.1 GCA_013695265.1 Chloroflexia bacterium | reverse complement strand
GCCTTCGGACTTGTGGCCGACAGGTCCGCCGGTGCAGCCGTCTCGCCGGGCACGGGATTGAGCTGGCTCCGCCGATAGCGGACGCTGCGCGCTAACACCAGTGAAACCGCACGCCGGTTTTCATGTCCTCGATCAGGGTGCCGCGCGGCTGCATGAGTACGACGCCGAGCACCCAGAAGTCGCCGATGCATCGGCCGAGGTGGAGACCCAGGGGCAGCACGAGCCAGCCACCGTATGGGAGGTACGCCACGGCAAGCCCGCCGAGGAGGGAGAGAGCAAGCATTGGCGCGAGGGCGACTGCGGCAAACTGCGCCCGCGTAAACCGCTCCCCTTCCGCGGTGCAGTAGAAGTACGGCAGGATCTTGCCCATCGCGCCTACGCCGTACCGTGGCCGCCCTCCAAAGAGGCGCATCGTGAGGCCGTGTACCAGCTCGTGCGCGGCGATGAGCAACAGAAGGAGCATCCCCGTGAGGAGGATGGGCCCAAAGCCCGCGCCGATGTTCAGTACGATTCCCCGCACGACCGGATGCGTGAGGTTATACACTTCCAGGAAGGTCGCCGCGCCCACCACCGCGAGGACACTTCCGAGCACGTTCCAGATAATGCCGATGCCGAAGCCCAGCGTCCACTCGTTCGGACCACTGCGCGCCGACACTCCGGTCAGGCCCTGGTCGCGGCCGTCGCCGCGACGAAGATCCCCGTCTCCTTCGCGATGTGGATCGCCCCGTCGCGTCCCAGTTCCTCGGTCAGTTCCCGCCGCAGCGCGTCCACCGTTCCCTCGAAGTCCTCGGGGGAGAGATCTCGTTGTGCGGCCTGCGCGAACATCGTTGACAAGACGTACGCGACGAGTGGCTCGGCCTCCGTCACGACGAGCGCATCCCGATACCGCCGGAGCGTGACATCCGGGAATACCTCCCGCAACTGAGCGGCGCCGTTCTCCAGCTTGAACCCGTCCAGACGCGACTCCTCCTCGTTCGCGGCGTATCGCGGGAAGTACGTCCGCTTCAGGGTCTTGATCCGGTCGAGGTTGCCGGCCCCGTTCGTCGCCGCGTACAGCCGGCCGCTGGGAACGAGCACGCGCGCGATCTCCCGCAGCGCGCGCTGCCGGTCGGGGACGTGGTAGAGCATGTGGCTCGCGATCACGGCGTCGAACGTGGCGTCGGCAAAGGCCAGGTCCTGCGCGTCGGAGACCTGGAACGCGACGTTGTTCAAGTCATCGTGGAGCTTTCCACGGGATTCTCCCACCATCCCGGCGGAGAGGTCTGTCAGCGTGACGCGCCAGCCGTCTGGCACACGGTCCAGATTTTCGACCCACAAGGTACCCGGACCGCAGCCCAACTCAAGCACCCGCCCGTCGTCTGGCAGATCAAGCTGGTCGAACAGCCACCGGAACCAGGGATATGGGTTCGTGCTGTACCGCTGATGCAGCGCTGCCCGCGCCCCCAGGTTTCCGCTGTTTTCGTACTGTTCCAGCACTGTCTCCCGCCCCGTCTTCATGGTCTCATCCCTTCATCCTGCCCATTCTCAGCGTTCGCACATCGGGCGTTCAATTGAACGCCCCTACGATTGGCGTCGCACCATCGCCTGTGATGAGGATTGATCTCTCTATCCACCGCACTAGAACCCGTCCGCCATCCACGGGGTGGGCCCGGCGAACACCGTACCCGCGAGGGCGAGGTCTGCCTCCGGCCCCTGGACGTAGCCCCCAGCGCGCAGTTCCAGAGGAGACAGATAGCCGGTGTACATCGGGGCGAGCCCCCGCACATCGAGCGCGATGCTGCCCGTGCCGCCTTCGCGCACCTCCGCTCGCCCATCGGAGACGGCGAGCACCCATCGGCCGTTGTTTGGCGCCAGCACGTCGTCGCGCACCTCAAGGTGCAGCTCTGCCTCAACCCCCGTCGGGTAGCCACGGGCGGCGAGCGCGGCGGGCACATCCACGATGCGCAGCATCCACTGCTCGTACCAGTCGATCTTGTACGCCTGATTCGGCACATGCAGCAGCAGCGGCTCGGCGGGGGCGCCGGTCCACACCAGGTGCTCCGCGGTGGAGCGATGGTCGGCGAAGAACGCGACCAGCCGCCGCGCGGCGTCCGCCGTGAGCGCCACAAGGTCGTAGCAGTTGATGTCCTTTTCCTTTGTGCCGGGCGGCTGCCGCTGCGTGTAGATGACGTATCCTTCGGATGTGCCGTCGCGCTCCACGAGGTACTTGTTCAACGGCGCCTCTCTGGGTTCGAGGACCCGTGCCCACATGAACTCGGAGCGATCGAGGTTGCCGGTGGTGCGGCGTGCCCGCTCGGCGTAGAGCGCCTGGATCGTGTTTGTGTCCTCGTCTCCTGCTCGGCGCACCTGGAGACCCCGGTCACCCGTGCTGAGGGCGTGCAGCGGATGTTTGTAGTCCAGGGCGATGCCCGCCTGCTCGTACCCCGCACGGCGATAGACGGGCTGCGTCGTGGGATACAACGCTGAGAGCGGGGAACCGTCAGCGTGGATCTCCTCAAGCATTTGGCGCAGCATCCGCGACATGATCCCCGTCGAGCGGTGTTCCGGCGCGGTCGAGACGGCGTTGATGCCTACCATCGGCACGCTCGTCCCGCCGAACCACTGCCCCATCGGGAGCATGCCCAGCCCGGCGGCGACCACCCCGCCGACGCGCGCGACCCGCAGGTTCTCTATGCCCTGGCGTTGAAGGCGGGCGATGTCGGGGGCTGGAGACGGATTCTCATTGAACGCATAGTCGCCAATAGCGCGGAAGGCTCTGAGCTCATCGTCCCCCTCGGGCGCGCTAATCTCAAGGGTGTGCTGTGTGGTCATCCTTGCTCCTCGCTTCTTGCCGGCTGCTGTGCGGACAGAACCACACTACACGAAGCATCATCAGACCTCAAGCCGGGAGAGGAGTCGCGTGCGCGAGGTCGAGTAGTTTGCCCGTCACTCCTGTGGACCCTGCCTCAGCCGCAGCTCGCCTGTTCCCCATACAGCGAGAGCAGGCGCTGCTCGGCCTCGTCCAGACGAGTGCAGGAGAAGAGATGCCGGCGTTGCTCCGCCAGATGCACGAGATCGCGAACTGCGGACTCGGCCAGTTCCACGAGGCGCGGGGGGTAGCGCATGACCTGCGCATTAACTTCAAACTGCTCCCGGTCCTCTATCCGGTATGTGCCATCGGGGTGGACGACCACGTCGAGGTCCAGATCAACGTAGGAGAGTATGCCGTCCGCCAGCCGCGGGG
>JACDAU010000480.1 GCA_013695265.1 Chloroflexia bacterium | reverse complement strand
GCTGTCGTTCGAATGTCGACGGCGCTATTCCAAGGTGCGCCGCCTCATGTGGCAGTTCTAGCGCGGGGTGCATGTATTCAGGTATCTCTACTCAGAACGAATACCCTTGCGGCATCGGCTTGCCGGTCTCCAGCAGCGCCTTCAGGTTGCTGAGGATCCACATCCAACCGCCGCTCTGCAGACCTTGGTAGGTGGCCTCTTCGCCCTGGAAGTCCTCGTGGACCATGGTAATTTTGGTTACGCCGCAGGGCATCGATTCTAGCTCCCACGTCACTTGCGTGGGCGCTTCCTCGTTCAGATGATCTGACAAACGAGCCGGGGCTAGGAGTACCACTTCCCAAGTCCGGAAACAAGGGAGAGCCGCTATCATATACGGCATGACGATAGGTGAGCTCGCGCAACTGGCAGGCGTCAACCCCCGTACCCTGCGCTACTACGAGCGCATAGGCCTGCTCACCCCCTCCTCCCGCACCGAGGCTGGCTACCGGGTCTATTCTCCAGGGGATGCCGACCGCCTCGCGTTCATCCGGCGGGCTCAGTCCGTGGGCTTGTCTCTGGCGGAGATCGCCGATGTCATCGCACTGCGCGACACCGGGACGGTGCCCTGTCGGCACGTGCGCGCCCTGGCCGAGGCCAAGGTCTCGGAGATTGATGTGCGCGTCGCCGATCTCCAGCAGCTCAGGGCAGACCTCGTCCGGCTCAGGGAGGCGGCGCGCGAGGCCGAGACCGACTGTGTACAAGCCTCATCCATCTGCATAGCGTTCGAGGAGAGCACTCAACCACCCTCTTGACCTTCCACCTAAGGAGAAGGTGTAGGCTATGGCCAGGAGGTAGGCTATGCCGAAGGATATTACGAGAGGCGAGCTGCAAGGGTTGCTGGGACGCGAGGAGCACCTGGTGGACGTACTGCCCGCCGAGGAATACGCGGAGTCCCACCTGCCAGGCGCGATCAGCATCCCGCTGAAACTGCTCGACGCAAGCACTACTGCGGGGCTCCGCAAGGACGCACCGGTCGTTGTCTATTGTCACGACCTCCAGTGAGACATGAGCCCGAGGGCCGCGTGGCGGCTCGAGAGCCTGGGGTTCGGTGAGGTATACGACTACGCCGCCGGCAAGGCGGACTGGCTGGCGTGGGGCCTGCCGCGGGAAGGCACATCGGCCGACATGCCCACCGTGGGCGATTTAGCCCGGCGGGACGTGCCGACATGCGGGCTGGATGAGAAGGTGAGCGCCGTCCGGCAGCGCATCCGTGCGGCTGGCTGGGAGGAGTGCGTCATCACGAACGACCGCCGGATCGTCCTGGGGCTGTTGCGGGGGCAGGACCTGGACGCCGACCCCGACGCGACCGCCGAGGAGGTCATGCGGCCCGGACCGACCACCTACAAGCCCGACACGGCGGCCGCGGAGGCCGGGCGGCGGATGAGCGAGCGGGGGGTGCGCGGACTGCTGGTCGCGACGCCCGACGGCGCGCTCGTGGGCCTGCTCCGCCGACAGGAAACCGAGCGGGCTGGGGAGGACGCATCGTGAGGGTGGAACTCTTGTACTTCGAGGGGTGTCCAAGTTACCTGCTCGCCGAGGAGAGGCTGCGACAGATCATTGCCGAACGGGGTTTGAACACCGATATCGGGATGGTCCGCGTCGAGACCGACGAGGATGCGCACAGGCTCCGCTTCCCGGGCAGCCCCACGATTCGGGTCGATGGCCGGGATCTCTTTCCAACCGGGGAGGAGCGTGATGGGGCGCTCAGCTGCCGGATCTACACCACGCCGGAGGGGCTGGCGGGCGCGCCGACGGTCGGGATGATCAGGCAGGCACTGGGGCGCGGCGCCAAAGTCGATACGTAGGCTGTACAGGATGCGTGTCGCACTCGCTCGGCTCAGGCGAGTCCTCCGCGTGTACGGGGAGGTCGCCCGCAGCCCGTCGTACTTTCCCCTGTGGCTCGGGCAGCTCCTGTCGGCCTTCGGCGACACGCTGCACTACATCGCGCTCGTCGTGCTCGTCTTCGAGCTCACCGGGCGAGGGCTCGCGGTCGCGGGCCTGGTTGCCGCGGAGGTGGCGCCGATACTGCTGCTCGGCCCGGTGGCTGGCGTCCTCATCGACCGCTTCAGCCGCAAGGGCGTGCTGATCGCTGCCGACCTGTTCCGGGCAGTGCTTGTATTCTCCCTGCTCTCCCCTCAAGGCGTCTGGCACGCCTATCTGGTTGCTGCGGGACTCGCGGCCGGCAACACGTTCTTCAACCCGACCGTCCAGACGGTAATCCCGGCGCTCACCAGCGAGGAGCAGCGGTTGGCGGCCAACTCCGTCTCGTGGTCCACCGGACGGCTGGTCCAGATCCTGGCGTCCGCCTCCGCCGGTGGCCTGATCGCGCTCATCGGGACCGACGCGGCCTTCGCCGTCAACGCCGCGACGTTCGTAGTGTCGGCTCTGCTGATAGCGCGGCTCCGGATCCCCGCCCACGCGGGCTCGCTAGGCGCAGCGACCAGGCGAGGGCTCGGTAGCTATTTCGGAGACGCCCGGGCTGGGCTCTCCTACGCGCTCAGGGATGCTTTCGTGTCGCGCCTGCTCGCGGTACAGGCGCTGGCCAGCTTCGCCACCGGTGCCACGAGCGCGATGCTGGTGGTGCTCTCCCAGCGGCACCTGGGGCTGGAACCGGAGGGCTTCGCCTGGCTGATCGGCGCCATAGGTTTCGGGGCGCTCCTGGGCCCGCTCATCCCCAACATGCTGGCGCGAGATTACCGCGACGCGCGCTGGCTGTTCGTACCGTACGTGATCCGCGGTATCGGTGACGTGCTGCTTACGGTGTTCACTCCGCTGCCCGTGGCGCTCGGGATCCTCTTCGTGTACGGCCTCAACACATCGACGGGGATGGTGGTGTTCAGTTCGACCGTGCAGGGCGCGGTACCCGACCGGGTGCGGGGGCGCGTGTTCACGCTGCTCGACGTGACCTGGAACACGATGCGGCTGCTCAGCCTGGGGCTCGGCGGTCTCATGGTGGACGCGGTCGGAATCCGGGCGCTGTTCTGGGTGGGTGGCGTGCTCTTGGCGCTCGCCGGTTTCCTGGGTCTGTCCCTGCTCGGCCGCTACGACTTCCGGCAAGGAGAGAGCTCGGCGGGTGCCATTTAGCAACCGACAAAGGGTGCCACAAATTATCCAAAGGCACAGGCGAGCGATACGCAGCGCTAAAATGGCAGCTTGTCGTAGCGAACGAAGCGGTCGAGCGCGGGGTAGAACTCGCTTGTCGTCATCGCCTGGCGGGAGAACATCGCGAGCGGCTCCTCGCCCTTGCCCGGCTCCCGCAGCGTGACATGCACCCTCTCGGCGTCCAGCTCGATCACGTTGTACGACGGGGGCATCGTGCCCCGCACGCGCAGGGAGGAGACGGTGCCCGAGTGCACGATCCGCACACCGGAGATACTCCAGACATACGGGACGTGCCGGTGACCGGAGAGGACCAGGTCCACATGCAGATCGCGCAGGATCGCCATCACGTCACCGGCGTCGCGCAGGTTGTTGGTGTCCCGCCCCGTGCCGGGCACCGCGAGGATGTGGTGGTGCAGGATAAGGATCTTCGGGCCGCGCTCCCAGCCTCGGAACTCCTCATCGATCCACGCGTAGTGCTCGCGGCCTACCTCCCCCTCTGCGAGGTCGGGCTTCGTGGAGTCCAGCGCCACGACCTTCGCCTCACCCTCGGGCACCATGAGCGTCATGGAGCGCTCGCGTGGGCCGAACAGATCCTCGAAGTGGCGGTATCCCACGCTCTGGGCGT
>JACDAU010000111.1 GCA_013695265.1 Chloroflexia bacterium | reverse complement strand
ACTACGTGCTGCTCGCGTTCGGAGGGTACGTCATATACCGTACTCTGATCTGTCCACCGGCGGACGTGGAGACGGGTATCCGACGGAGGGTAGTGGCGCTATTCGCACATACGAGTGCAGCCGGGTTCATCGGCGCTGCCCTGGCCGCCGCAGGGATGTTGCCCCGCCTTGAGAACAATGCCCTCTCGAATCTCGCGGGAGGCTACGTCGGTGGCAAGAGTGGTGGCTCGGATGCCGGGGGATGGGCGATCACGCAACAGTGGGGCTCCGTGCTGGACCGCGGGGACTGGCAGACCGGCGGGGCGGTTCTGCTTCTGGCCCTCCTGGCTCCGCTGACCGCCCGCGTGCGCTACCAGGTGCCGTACCTGGCCACGCTCGCGCTTGGAGCACTCGCATTGTCTGCACAGGAAGCGACACTGTTGCATCGCCTGGCGTACCTGTTCCTCCCAGGCTTCGAGCGCCTGCACCCACACGTGCCACAGCGCATCTGGATACTCGGTGGTCTGGCCACAGCGCTTCTAGCGGGCGCGACCGCTTCAAGCCTGTGTGCCCGAAGCCACCGCTGGTCCGCCCTGCTGGCCGTACTGGCCGGCGTCACCCTGCTGGCCCTGGTGGCGACGAAACAGTTCAGCCCTGCCCCCATGACAGTGATCGCCCTCGCGAGCAGCACCGCCCTGGTCGCCGCCTCTGCGCTCACCCGGCTGCGGGCGACCGTTCCTGTATGGCCGCTGCTGCTTGTGCTTGGACTGGCCGGCGTCACATACGCGGAACTGCTTGGAGCGGGGAGGGCGCTGCTCGCGGAACGGGCGCACGCCCAAACCGTTGACAGTGTGCTCCTCGTGGATCTCGATAAGCACTACGGCCCGGGCCCGGCTGGAACCTGGTTGAGTGAGCGGGCACGGGCAGGCGAGCCGCCGTTCAGATACCTTGGTTACGCCCCGTCGCCGGGAAACCGGCGCGTGCCCTACACCGTTAACTTTGGCGACCTGCAGACCAGGGCGCTGGAGGTGAACAACCGTTCCGTCCTCCTTGACCTCCAAGATGTGCAGGGGTACAACGCCGTCCACCTCGCTCGGTACGACGAGTATGTAACGGCGCTCAACGGACGGGAACAAAACTACCACGACGCGGAGATCTTCGAGCAAGGACTGGACTCTCCTCTGCTCGATATGCTCGGCGTACGCTACATCGTGCTGCATGCCTCGCCGAATGCTGACACCGAAGACGTGCGGCAGTTGATCCGGGAGCACCCAACAGTGTACCTGGGTAGCGGGATCCGGGTGCTGGAGAACCGGCGGGCCTTCCCACGAGCGTGGATCGTCCACCAGGCACAACAGGTGCAGCGGGGAACGGCGCTGAAACTGCTCGCCTCGGGGACAGTTGACGGGAAACACACGGCGTTGATCGAGGAGCAACCACCGAAGCTCGCCTTCCCCTCCGAGGGCAAGGCACCGGAGCGAGTGGAGATCATGTCATACGAGCCGGAACGCATCAGCATCAGGACGGCGTCGGGGGCGGCGGGGCTGCTCGTGTTGAGCGAGGTGTCTTACCCGGCGTGGAAAGCATATGTGGATGGGCAGCGCGTTCCCGTGTACCGGACGAACCACCTGTTTCGGTCGGTGCTCCTACCGGAAGGAGATCACCTGGTGGAGTTCCGCTACGAGTCCACAACGCTGCGGGTTGGGGTAGTGATCTCCTCCATTGCCTACCTGGCTCTAAGCACGCTGGTATTCGCGGGCCTGGCGCGAAAGATGGTAGCCTATGCAGGCGTTGCGCGGGAAGTGTTGCCAGGCACACGGGGGTGTTGCCGTTGAAAGATCCATCCTCGGGAGCGGACCATGCAGGCTCAGACCCGGCATTGTCCGCCGTTTGGGACGCTGATGCCGATGCGTATGACCGGTACCTCCAGCAGGGTCGAGGGCGACTGCGGCAGGAAGCAGCGCTCAGCAATCTATTGGAAACGGTACCCGATCTGCGAGGTGGGGGCATGCGCATCCTGGACGCAGGCGCGGGCACCGGCAGGCTCGCCGTCCGGCTATCGATTCTCGGTCACCGTGTGCGGGCGCTCGACCCATCGCCTCGAATGCTCGTGCTGGCGCAGGCGCACGCGGCGGCGGCGGGCCCGGCGGTTGAGGAGCGGCTTACGTACGCTGCAGGCACGATAGAGGGGTTGCGAAGCCAGAAAGGCCCTTGCTACGACATTGCCGTTGCGCACCACGTGCTGGAGTACGTGCCGGACCCGGTAGCGGCGGTACGGGCGCTCGCGGCCTCCTTGCGAACCGGCGGGCATGTTTCCCTAGTCACTGCTAACCGGCTCGCCCGACCGCTGAGGCTGGCGTCACAGGGCCAAGGACCCGAGGACGTCCGGGCAAGCATGGAGGAACGTCGATTCCGCACAGAGCTGTTCGGGGGATGGCGCACAGAGTATACCCCCCTCGAGCTGGAGTCATTCTCTTCCATGGCTGGTCTGGCGACCGTGGCGCTACGCGGGGTGGGCGTGTTCGCAAACCTGCAGACGGGACCGGACCCTGCTCCTGAGGACGAGGCGCTTTGGCTACAGGTCGAGCTGGATGCTGGGCGAGTACCGGAGTACTTGGGCTCGGCTAGCTACATCCAGTGCATAGCCCGCAAGCCGGTGTGATGACTAAGGTAGAAGCGGCGATGATAGGCGCATCCGAGATGAGAGCCGTGCGACACGGCACAATGAACCTGGTCCGGTTGGTGCGCGCTCTGCTATGCTCGCCCTCATTCCAGAGCGCAAATTCCAGGGCTATTTGACATATTATCAAGGCACGCTTGGGGTTATGGACGACACTTACGCGAGGCTGCGCGAGGCAACACACACTTTGCAGGGCAGGAGCGACGTCCGCCCTCGTATCGCCATCGTGCTCGGTTCGTGGCTTTCGCCGCTTGCCAGCGAGGTGGTGGATGCCTCAGTTATCCCTTACGATGAGACCCCACACTTTCCAGTTTCCGCCACACCGGCGCACGCAGGACGGCTCGTGCTAGGCCGCATCGAGAACCAACCAGTGGCGGTGATGTCCAACCGCGTCCACCTGTACGAGGGGCGCAGTGCACAGGAGGTAGTCTTCCCCGTCCGTGTCTTGCAACAGCTGGGCGCGGAAACGCTCCTGATAACTAACGCAGCCGGAGCCATCAACGCAGAATACCGCGTCGGAACGCTGATGCTCATCGCGGA
>JACDAU010000110.1 GCA_013695265.1 Chloroflexia bacterium | reverse complement strand
GCAAAGCGTCCCAGCGTGCGCCACTCAAAGCGGACAGTGACAATCGGCGGAGCAATAATCGTGATTTCCGACAAGATAGCTCCCGGATAGACACATATCCGTACCCCATGGTTGCGTGTGGAAATTGTCATCCGCGCACTCTGGGCCCGGAGCCGAATACCTTTCGGTAAGTGCAAACATCGGGAGAATCGGTTTCCCCCTATGTGCCACGAAGTTGTTGCTGCCGTGAAACTTGGCCGCCCAAAGCCACAGGAGCAATTAGTAAGGGGCGGACTTTACGTTAGCGCCCAGGGCGATTGCAAAGTCGTCGCGCGAGGCTCATGATTCGGGCTCTGTGGCCATTCGCGCGACGGCCAGGCAGTTCGTGCTGCATGAACGCGCGGCAGAAAGTGGAATCGCAGCAGACCGGGATCACCAACGCTCCGTCGAAAGTTAGTGAACGGACTTTGCAAGCGCCCTGTCCATTTGCATTACCTTCATCAGAGGCGATTCATACTTAGCGCACAAGTCTCTCAAAATAGTTGGTTCTCCCTCTTTGCTCCGAGCGACCACGGCGCGGCCCTCACCGTGGCATTCTGGCACCGCCACCTCGACGGATACCGGTGCGATCGTTTAGTATGCGCGCATCATGAGAACCGTGCACACCCTGACCGACGGCTGGCTGATCCGGCAGCTCGACGGCGACGATCCCGACGTCGCGGCGCTGATGCGCGCGGTTGCCTCGCCCGACGGGACCTGGCTCCCGGCGCGCATGCCCGCGCAGGTCCACGACGTGTTGCTCGAGCACGACCTCATCCCGGATCCTCACATCGGCAGGAACGCGGCGGAGTGCGCGTGGGTCGGTGAGCGGGCCTGGGCGTATGCGCGCACGTTCGCCAGCCCGGAGGGGGATAGCGGGCCGGTGTGGCTGCGTTTCGGTGGCCTGGACACCCTAGCCTCGGCCCATCTCAACGGCTCCCATGTCGGCAGCTTCGAGAACATGTTCCGCGAGTACCGCGTGGACGTGCGGGAATACCTCAGCCCTCCGGGTGAGGAGAACGTCCTCCTCATCGTCTTCTCCTCCCCGCTGCGCTTCATCGAGCGGCTCGAGCAGCCGCCCGAGCACGCCGGCCGCATCGCGAAGCACAAGTACCTGCGCAAGGCGGCGAACGACTTCAACACCTACCTCGGGGCACGGCCCCATTTCATCAAGGGCGGTGTCTACCGCGATGTCGTGCTCGACGTGGCCGACCGTGCCTGGATCGAGGACGTGCACGTTCGCTGCGACCTCTCGCCGGATCACGCGAGGGCGACTGTACGCATCGAGGTCGAGACCGGCGGGGCGCCGGACACACTAGCGTGGGGCCTGGACGACCCAACGGGTGTCGAGGTGGCACGCGGGATGGTCAGCGCGCTGGAAGGCGTGTTTACCGCCGACCTGGATCGCCCGCACTTGTGGTGGCCGCGGACGCACGGCACGCCGAACCTGTACCGCGTGCGTATCGACCTCCATGTCGGGGAGGATGTAGTGGACAGCCGCCGGGTGAGCATCGGGGTCCGAGACGTGCGCCCCGTCCTCTCCGACGCCGACACCGGCGAGGCAATGTTTCGCTTCGAGGTGAACGGTATGCCCGTCTTCCTCAAGGGGGCCAACTGGATACCGGTTGAAGGGATGACCCACTGCTGGGACCGTGCGCGGGCGATGCGGCTGCTCGACCTCGTGGAGCACGCCGGTATGAACGTGCTGCGGGTGTGGGGAGGGGGGTATGTGCCGCCGGAGGAGTTCTACAACGAGTGCGACCGCCGCGGCATCCTCGTCTGGCAGGACTTCATGTTCGAGTACGGCATGCACCCCGTCGGCTATCCCGGGTTCGACGTGAACGTCCGCGCGGAGGTCGAGGGTATCGTCCGTGGGCTGCGCAACCACCCGTGTATCCTGTTATGGGTGGGAGGCAATGAGAACTATATGGGGTGGGACTTCCAGATAGGGGGGGACCCCACCATCGGGCGCGAACTCTTCGAGGGGATCATCCCCGAGGTGTGCGCCCGCCTGGATGGCACCCGCCATTACCACCCCAGCTCCCCTCACGGCGGCCACGAACCCAACTGGCCGCTCGAGGGCGACTGGCACGACTACACATGGCAGGATCTCTCGCCCGGATCGGCAGTGCCCCTGTTCGCCTCCGAGACGGGCAGAGCCAGCCCTCCGGCGCTCCCGTCGATGCGGCGGTTCCTCGACGAGGACGATCTATGGCCCCCCGGGTACGACCCCGCCGTCCGTGAGCCCGGCCAACCCGCCTGGCCACCGATGTGGGGATACCGCTCCGTGGACGGCTCATGGGAGAAGGTGGGCGATCTCGGGGAGTTCTGCGACGCGAAAACTCCCGAGGAGCTCGTGCGCGTGCTGGGCACCGCGCACGGGGAGTACCTGCGGCGGCAAGTCGAGCGCCACCGTCGCGGCGTGCCGGACGGGGTGCCGGACGGACGCAGGCGGTGTTGGGGGCACATGGTGTGGCGGCTCAACGACGCCTGGCCGATCGTGTACTACAGCGTCGTAGACTACTATCTGGAGCCGAAGATCGCCTACTACTTCCTGCGCCGGGCATTCGCGTCCGTGCTCGTGTGCTTCGAGCGTTCGCTGGACGGGCTCGCTGTCTGGGTGGTGAACGACTCGGCGGGGAGACTGTCTGGGGAGTTGGTTGTCCGGAGGATGTCGCTGGAGGGGAGCGCGTGCCGGGAGCTCGGCGTCGATGTCGCGCTAAACCCGGGGGAGTCGCGGCGATGCCTGGATACCATCGACCTCGGGCGGCTCGCCGTGCGGCGTGAGCTGCTCCATGCATCCTTCCTGGGCGAGGAGGCAACGTACCTGCCGATGGGCGAGCGCCACCTGCACCTGCCGCGGGCGCGCCTGGAGGCACGCGCGACAGCAGGCGGGGTCGAGTTGGCCACCGATGCCTTCGCGCGGCAGGTTGTGCTAGAGGCGCCGGTGCGGCCTGGTGCCCTGTTCGGAGACAACTACTTCGATATGGTTCCCGGCAGCAAGCGGGTTATCTCTGTTCCCACGGAGGCGAGCCAGATAGTGGTGCGGGCGTACAACGCGGACGAGGTCCGGTTCCGCACACGCGGAGGGTGAATGGCCGGTCGGCTGCTGTCGATGACAACCAGGTAGCGGAGGAGAACAAGTAGATGGCGATGAAGGTCGTGATCACGGGCGCAGGCGGCAACGCGGGGCAGGCCGTCAGCCGGCTCGTCGTGGAGGCGGGCTACGAGCTGCGCATGGCGGATATGGTCTCGCCCTCGCCGGAGGTCGCCTCGCTCGGGGAGTTCGTGCGGTGCGACACGCGCACGCCCACCGATGTCCAGCGCGCCGTGGAGGGCGC
>JACDAU010000435.1 GCA_013695265.1 Chloroflexia bacterium | reverse complement strand
TACGCCCGCAACTCCTCGCGAGCTCGCTCGCACAACTCCAGCGTCCTCCTCTTTGCCATCGACACCACCTCCCTACACCCTGGCGGCACGATCCCTGCCACTACCGATCTTGGTCGTCCAAACTCATCAGGGACTGGGCGCCGGAGTTCGTGCGACGGTCGCTCACCACACTGCGGATCCGAACCGCTTCCGTTTAATGGAGCAAGAGTCGTGCGGATTCCCTGGCTGATGAGCGGTCCTCAGCCACCTGTCTCGCTCGATCGTGGACAGGGGCACGGCCTAACTTGCCCGAGCGGCGCCGAGATATGCCAGCAACTGGATTGCCCGTTATACATCAGCTCGCCCCTTCGTACGCGCCAGTTCGAGTAGCAGGTCCGCGATTCGCAATTCGGCGTGCGCGAGTCCGAGGCTCTCTGCTGATCGGGACATCGCCTCAAGCCGACTCGGGTCGGTAAGCAGTTCGCGAACCAGCGATACGATGCGTTCGGGCGAGCAGCTAGACTCCTCGATTACCTCCGCAGCCCCTGCCTCCTGCATACGGCGTGCGTTCTGACGCTGCTCATCCCCAGCCGAGTGTGGGAGAGGAACGAGGATCGAGGGCTTGCTCAGAGCGGCAAGCTCATTCACTGTGCCCGCGCCAGCCCTGCCGATCACGAGGTCGGCGAGCGCATACGCCTCCCCGATCTCCTGCCCAACGTATCGCAGCAACGTGTACCGGGCCTGAAGGTCGTCGTCGAGCTCACGTGTCCTTCGAACAAGGGCTTCGTGGTCTGCGCGCGTTCCCTCGGAGTCGCCGCACTGGTGGATGACCTGCGCGATACGCAAAAGTGGTTCCAGAGCGCCGAGGACCGCCTGGTTGATTGCGTGCGCCCCTTGTGCCCCGCCAGTAATGTACACCGTCGGTTCACCTGGATTGAACCGAAACCGGCGGGCAGCCGTCTCCCGATCGCCACCGCGTACTGCGGACCGCACCGGGTTGCCGGTGAGTACCCAGTTCGCGGTGCGTAGCCGCGCTTCGGAGCCAGGCACTGAGAGTGCAATCTGTGACGCAAAGCGTGCGTTGATGCGGTTCGCGAGGCCAAGGGTGCCCGTCTGCTCGTGGATCAGTACCGGCCTGCGCAGCATCCACGCCGCGATAACGGTGGGCACGGAGACGTAGCCTCCCGTCGCGAGCACGGCGTGTGGCCTGAACCGCGCGAGGTGGGCCAGCGCCTGGACGATTCCTAACGGCACGCGCATGGTATCGACCAGGTTCTCAAAGGACAAGTACCGTCGGAGCTTGCCGGTGCTCACAGAAACGTAGCGAAGGCCCATCACCGGGATGATCCGTGCTTCTGTTCCAGACCTACTGCCGAGATAGAGGAACTCCGGTGCTGGTGAGCGTTGCCGGAGTTCCTCTATGACGGCGACAGCAGGGCTTACATGCCCACCAGTGCCGCCACCAGTGATCGCGAGTCGGGGTCGTTCTGACATTATGGAGCTATTATAGACCGTCGTGACAACGGGACGTGCTGGCGGTGTGTGTTATAATCCCCAAGCCCAATCACTGTTTGGAGGTGTCGGCCCATGTCTATTTCCACGAAGCAATACAGCGCGTTGCGTTCGCGGCTGACGGCAGAGCGGGACCGCCTGACCCAGGAGGTTCGCGATCTCCAACGGGAGGGGATCGAGTTCACCCAGGACCTCGCGAACGAGGATCGCAGCTACGGCAATCATATGGCCGATGATGCGTCTGACACGTTCGAACAGGAGCGTCAGGCGGCGCTGCAGCGCAACCTGGAAACCGTACTCAACGAGGTGAACGACGCGCTCGAGCGAATGGAACAGGGTACGTATGGCACGTGTGTTGACTGCGGCAAGGAGGTCCCCATCGAACGCCTCGAAGCGCGACCGTATGCAATTCGCTGCATTGAGGATCAGGAGCGGGAGGACCACGTCGGCCGGCAATAGATCCGCGTTGTACGGAAACCGATGACGCGGCGGCCCCTGCTTCTGCTTTATCTCACGGCGGCTTTCGTTATTCTCGCCGACCAACTGAGCAAGGCATGGGTGTTACAGATTCTCGGCACCAGGGAGGGGAGCTTTCGTCCGATCGTTGATGATCTGCTTTGGCTTCGTCTGGTCCATAACTCCGGCGCTGCCTTCGGCATGTTGAGCAATGCGTCATTGCTCTTCGTACTCGCGGCCGCTGGAGTGGCTGCGGGCATTCTCATTTTTTCACGTCGGCTCTCGAACGCCTCCTGGCTCGTGCGAATGGGGTTGGGCCTGGAACTTGGTGGGGCGCTCGGAAACCTCATTGATCGTATCCGGTATGGCTACGTCGTAGACTTCATCGATATCCGTATCGAGCCTCGGCTCTGGCCGTTTGTGTTTAACGTGGCGGATGCCGCGATATCGGTGGGCGTGGTGCTGCTCCTCTTTACCGTGTTTCAGCCGCAACTGCACTCTGCCTCGAGAACCACATCTTGTGAGACACACGCCGGTGAACGGCCAGGGTGACGTGCCGGCCAGGATTGTGGCCGGGCATGAGGCGGTGGATCAGCGGCTAGATCGTTTCCTTAGCGCCAAATTGGGCGTGTCCCGATCTCAGGCACAGACGGCGATTCGGCTCGGTGATGTCCTGCTAAACGGCGCGCAGGCGAAATCATCCGCGCGAACCCAGCCGGGTGACGTAGTGACCGTGCTCCGTAATCACGCCCCGTGGCCCGTCCCGCCTCTTGAGCCCGAGGATATACCGCTCACGGTAGTGTACGAGGACGAGCATCTCGTCGTGATTGAGAAGCCGGCGGGAATGGTAGTCCATCCGTCTGCAGGGCACTCTTCGGGTACGCTCGTTCACGCCCTCTTGGCCCGTTATCCCGAATTACGCACGCGTGATGATCGCGTGGGCGACGGCGAAAGACCGGGGATCGTACATCGACTCGACAAAGACACGAGCGGACTGATGCTTGTTGCGCGCACCTACGATAGCCTGCGCTACTTCCAGGCAGCGATGCGGGATCGTGAGGTGCTCAAGGAATACACCTTGCTGTGTTGTGGCACGCTGGTTCCGGCGTCCGCGCGGATCGAAGCGCCGATTGGCCGGCATCCGGGCAACCGCCTGAAGATGGCGGTCGTGAGCACAGGGCGTTCCTCGCTTACCGAGTACGAGACGGCGCAGGCGCTGCCGCATCACACGCTCGCGCTGGCGCGGCTCCACACCGGCCGCACGCACCAGATCCGGGTCCACCTGGCCTCAATTGGCCGACCTGTCGCGGGCGATGCCCTATATGGCGGCTGTGTGGCGCCGACCCTCAGTCGTCAGTTCCTCCATGCATCACGTCTCGGTCTGGTGCTGCCGAATGGCCGGCGTGCTGAGTGGCACAGCGCTCTTCCTGCCGACCTCGCAGCCTGTCTGCTCGCGCTCGGTGGACAGATTACGACCACTTCACCCCCATAGTCAAGGCCTTGCGCGCCACTGGTGCTGTGCGCTGGTCAATGGTTGGGATGATGGCACGAGGGCATCGAGCACCACCACGGCGGTGATGTTCGAGTGGTCCGTTTCGGTTCGCCGCCGTCCTGCGCGTGCTCGCCCCATATCCGCTCGATGCAGAACCGTTTCCTTAGGGGTCCATCATGACCGTACCTCGACTCCCGTCCTTCTCGATCAGTCGGATCTCTATCGCCCCGAGAGTCACGAGGCGAGCCATCCCGGCGCGCATTGAGTCGGACGGTTGCAGGTCAGCATTAGGCTGGTTGTTGCCCACCTGGCCCTTGGGTATTGGGTGGAACAGAAGGCGTGTACCGGCGCCCTTGGGCGGAAGGATCACCGCCCCTTGCTCGGCGGCGCCCACGAACGTTTTCCGAGTGCTTCTGCCCAGAACTGTGCAAGGGTCTCTGGGTGTGCCCAGTCGAGGGCGATGTCTCTGATACTCCATAGCATAGCCGTCTCCTTCTGCACCGCCGCGCGCCGGGCCGTCCATCGGTGCTGTGACCGTGTTGTCGTAGGTCTCCTATATGAAGCTTTCGCGTCCGTCAACGTAGCTGCATTGGGTTGGTATAAAACTGCAAGCGAGACTGGAGCATCGTACTTGCATGCCAACCGGTACAGGCGTACCCTTGGACTGGGCGTATCCGACGGCTGGGCGACGCGCAGCTCAGTTTGCTCTACCTGCGCGAAACAGTGCGTCGCACTCCTGCTTCACAGCGGTGAGCAAGAAGTATGAACCTCCGGAATGGCAGGGGGGCTGCGGCCCGCAGGCAGGCACGGAGTCCTGCCCCTACCCGGCTCAAGGGTGGCGCCCAACGCTATAGCGGTACTTTGTTGGTTCGGGTTTGGCGGCGTGTTGGGGAGTAGATCGTGCCGAAG
>JACDAU010000432.1 GCA_013695265.1 Chloroflexia bacterium | reverse complement strand
CCGTCGACCGTATGTAGGCGGGTAAGCCGAGTCAGTATGAACACGCTTCCATGGGACCAAACGGACTAGCATCACCATCACGCGGTCTAGCAGTGCTCGCGTGCTAACGAAGGTTGAGGCCGAAGTCCAGGGTCGTCGTCCTGCCCATAACGAGCGTTACTGATCGTGTGCGCGTGTAGTACCCACTCTTGGTGGCGCTCACGTTGTGCGTGCCCAGCGGCGCGAGGGTGATCGTATAGTAGCCGTTCGGATTGGATCGGGCTATGCGGCTCGTTCCAACGATCGTGACCGCCGTTCCGGATAGTGCGGCCCCCGAGGCGCTGCGCACCCGTCCAGTGACTTTCGCGAGCGGCCGGAGACTAAAGGTCTGTGGCACCGTACCATTCGGGGGCATGAAAAACGTCCGGCTTCGCGACTCGTAGCCGTAGCCAGAGGCCACGACGGTCCGATTGCCATACGGAAGGCTCCGCATGCGGTATCGTCCGTTCGCGTCCGTGCGAACATACCGAGACGTGCCAGCGAGCGCGACCTTTCGGTTAGCGAGCGGCCGTCCGGTTCGGGCATCCGTGACCGACCCAAAGACCTGACCGGGGATCGCGAGCGAGCGGTACAGGTTAAGCCTGCCGTAGCCGGTATAGATGTCCTTACCGTTGATGCCGATGTCGTTCGCACCGACGCGCAGGCGCTCCCAGAGCTTCGCCGCATTCATCCATGGAAATCGTCCTTTGACCACCGCCGCCGCGCCAGCGACGAACGGGGAGGCCATGGACGTGCCGTCGGCGAACCCATACCGGTTGCCGGGAAGCGTGGAGTAGATGCCGTCCTGTGGTCGGTTCGGATTGGCCGAGCCGCCCGGAGCGCTGATGTCCACGAACGAGCCGTAGTTGGAGTACCATGCGTCGGTATCATCGCGGTTTGTGGCCGCCACGCCGATTACACCCGGCAGGGACGCGGGGTATGTCGCCGCATTCGAGCCCTCGTTCCCAGCGGCGGCGACAACGAGCGCGCCTTTGCGTTGCGCGTAGCTTACCGCGTCAGCGAGCGTTTGCGAATAATCGGGGCCACCGAGGCTGAGGTTGATGACTGCGGCGCCGTTTTCCGCCGACCAGCGGATGCCCTTGCTTACGGCCGCGTCCGTGCCCTCGCCACGGGAATTTAGCACCTTGACGCCCAGGATCTTTGTGTACCAGCCGACGCCCGCAATGCCGACAGAGTTGTTGCCAGTCGCAGCGGCGATGCCGGCAACATGGGTACCGTGGCCGTGGCCATCCTCCGGCGTGCCGTCATCATTCACGAAATCCCGCCCGCCGGCGTTCCGATAGCGAAGATCGGGGTGCCGGAAGTCCACCCCGCTATCGACGATCGCAATCTTGACTTTCGTCGAGCCGCGCGCGATTGCCCAGCCTCTGGGCGACTGTACCCTCGTCTGTCCCCACTGCTTCCATGCCTGCGGGTCGTTCGAGGAGGCGAAGGCATAGAGGCGATGCTCGGGCTCGGCGTACTCCACGGCGGGGTGACGCCGCAACCGGTTCAACAGAGTGGCTGCGCCTTCGTCCGATGGCGAAAGCACCTGCACTCCGTCCACCGAATCCACGACGCGGGCCCGAGTCAGCGCGCGGCGGCTCTCGCTGGCAGCGACCCCAGACCGGAACCGCACCAATACGCGACCAGTAAAGCGCGCCGGACGGTTGGTTAGGAGGGCCTGCTTCCCCCTTCCTTTCTCCAGCGGCACCGCACGCGCACCAGCGCCCGACGGCAGCAAACTGAATGAGAGCAGCAGGACTACGACTACAACGAGGCAATGTGAACCAGCGAACATCCTGGGCATAGATAGATCCCTCTCCCGTGCCCCGGCCGACGGTTGGCCGCGGCACCTACTCCTGAATCACGGAAGTGTGTGCTCCCTGCAGAACAATTCGGGGACGGTGTTCATGTTGCTTTTCCGCAGAGCACAATTCGCTTGTCGATCCTGCCCCATGCGCGATACTACAAGACTTGCGCTTGAAGGTCAACGCCCTGTGGGCGCGTGCTTGCGAAAAGTGGTTCGCGAGCGCGGTCCCCACGATGCCTGTACCGTACCTTCGAAACCGATTGTCTGCTCAAAGCGTCCTAGTGGTGCCGGTAGTCCTGCCTTTGGGAGAGCAGACTGGCTCATGACAGACGATGGGCACTGTTTGGCCCCACATCTGATGGGGTGTGGGGAGTAACCCGAAAAACGCGGAAGGCTGCCTCGACTGCGGGGCCGATTCCAAGTGCGAAGATCGCGGTGCCAACACCCGCCGTGCCACCCAGGAGCCAGCCTGCGAGCAGCGCGGTGAGTTCGATTCCGGTGCGGACGAGTCCCACTCTCTGGCGAGATCTGCGGCTCAGGACGAGCATCAGGCCGTCGCGCGGCCCGGCGCCAAGCCCAGCTTTTATGTACAGGGCTGACCCGACGCCGATCGTTCCGACACCAGCCACGTCCATCGCAAGCCGAGCCGGAAGCCTCTGGTCGGCAAAGTTCGGCACGATCCCCAGGAAAAGGAGTGCATCGATAAAGAGACCGATCATTACGGCGTTCGCGACTGTGCCGATACCGGGCCGCTCACCGAGCCCAACGTTCAGCACAAGTAGAGCCGCTCCCACGAAGATTCCGGCTTGACCGAAGGTAATGGGCAGACGAAGGCTCAGTCCGTCGTGCAGCACGTCCCACGGCCCGAGCCCCATTCCCGAGCGCAACGTGAGCACGATCCCGAGCGCGAACACGAACAGCCCGAAGACGAGCAGCCCCAGGCTCGCCGGACGAGGCATTGACCCCGTCCCTCGCGTGCGTAGCGGCTCGTGCACTGTCGTCATCGCGCCGCCACCGGGCATACTCCAAGGGCAGAGGACCGCCTATAAACGTCCCGCCCTTGCGCTTTATTCAAGCGGGACGCCGTCTCCGTATTGCTATCACTCGTTCGAATCCGCGTCACGGGACCAGTATAGCCGTGTGAACCTCGCCGTCGCAGTGCCGGCTCGTCCACCATTGCCCACCAGGCGTGTGTTATGCCAGTTCTGTGTGTCATTGCGACTGCGGCAGGCACGGAGACGTGCGTCCTACGGATTCCACTCCCCGATCAAAGCCCGCCATACGTTGAGCGCGGACTCGACTGTAGTATGCGATGGGGACTCGTCTATTGCACCAAATCCTGGACCTGGAACGGCCACGGTGCTGCCCCGCTGCCAAACCTCGCCGACGGGTTCCAGCGCCTTCCGCGCAAGTTGCGCGTATAGTGCGACCTTGCGGTCACGGTGGGTTTCCGCGATGCAGCGTCGGAACGTGTCCAGAAAGTCGGAATCGTGCGCTTTGAGATATCGGATCGCCTGCTTCTCGCCACGCCACGGCACCTGGCGCACCAGGAAGTACGCCTGCTTTACCTCGTCCACACTATAAAGCAGCCGCCAATCGACCACTTCGCGGGTCGCCGGATCATCGGAGGTCAGGTAGCGCTGGATCTGCGCGAGGTTATACCCAATCTTCTGCCAGACACCGTATAGTTCAGGTACTTCGGGAACTGGTTGCGGCGCCTCGACATGAGCCCGCTGTTGCGCCTGGACAAGCGTACCGGCACGATCGAAGACCATCCTTCCCGCCTGCAGCCAGCGGACAATTGCCGCCTCTTCGCTCTGCCCGGGCCAGGTGCGCCCACTGTCTGTGATCCGCCTAATCGCCCGTGCCGTGGTGCAATAGACCTCGGTCAGGCGGCCATCAACCCACGTGTTCACCATCCGTACCGGCGCGGTAGCGACATCCAGAACCAACAACACGTCGTAGTCACTGTCCGGCATCAGGGCGTCTGTGCCGGTTGTGCCCATCAGCAGGATGCCGTCTACCAGGCGATGGTTGGCGAGGCGTTTCACCGTCGCATCGAGCGTCATTGTCATCGTCGTGGCCACCGTAGATGGATACCGCACGTCGATCCTGCCCTCCGAGTGTTGCTACGGGTCTA
The DNA here is from genome assembly GCA_013695265.1 of Chloroflexia bacterium. Classification (GTDB taxonomy): domain Bacteria; phylum Chloroflexota; class Chloroflexia; order Thermobaculales; family Thermobaculaceae; genus JACDAU01. The sequence continues at coordinate 1,100 of JACDAU010000432.1, read as the reverse complement.
AGTGACGCTCGGCGACAAGTCTCAAGGCTGCTCCAGTACCTCATACGCAGGCAGGGTCAGGAACTCCTCAAACGTGTCGTTCTCCGTCAGCGCAACGAACAACTCGCTCGCCTCGCCATACCGTCCTGCTGCGTAGACTTCTTCGCCGGCCTCATCGCGTATCTTCAACATTTCCTCGGCGATAAGCGACCGCACCAGGTCGAACTCCACCGGTCGGCCATCTCCCAGCACTCCCCGAGACGAGCGGATCCACTGCCACACCTGGGCGCGACTGATCTCTGCGGTCGCGGCGTCCTCCATGAGGTTATGGATCGGTGCAGCGCCCTGTCCTCGAAGCCAGGATTCGATGTATCGGACACCGACATTGATATTCGTACGTAATCCGGACTCCGTGATCGGACCTTCCGGCGCCACCAGCATCTGGTCGGCGGTGACCAGCACATCCTCGCGCTTCTGGTCGATCTGGTTCGGTTCCGGCATCCGTGCGTCAAACGCGGCCAGGGCCGTCTCAACTAGCCCTGGATGGGCGACCCAGGTACCGTCGTGACCGTCTGCAACCTCGCGGTCCTTGTCCTCCCGCACTTTCGCGAATGCCGCATCGTTCGCTGCCTCATCTCCTCTCACCGGTATCTGCGCGGCCATGCCGCCCATCGCGTGTGCGCCGCGCTGGTGACATGTCTGTATCAGGAGCAGCGAGTAGGCACGCATGAAGGGCACGGTCATGGTCACCAGAGCGCGGTCCGGTAGGATACGATCGGGGTGCCCTCGCAGCCGCTTGATATAGCTGAAGATGTAATCCCACCGCCCGCAATTCAGCCCGGCGGAGTGCTCGCGCAGCTCGTAGAGGATCTCGTCCATCTCGAACGCGGCGGGCAGCGTCTCGATCAGGACGGTGGCGCGCACCGTTCCGCGATCGAGCCCGAGTCGCTGCTGGGCCAGCACGAAGGCGTCGTTCCACAGCCGCGCCTCGAGGTGCGACTCGAGCTTCGGCAGGTACAGGTAGGGGCCGGCGCCGCGCTCGAGCAGCTCGCGGGCGTTGTGGAAGACGTAGAGGCCGAAGTCCACGAGCCCGCCGGCGACCGGCTCGCCGTCGACGAGCA
>JACDAU010000426.1 GCA_013695265.1 Chloroflexia bacterium | reverse complement strand
GCACGTTGACCTGCTGAATCGTGATCGCCTTCGGCCAGTACTTCTGCACGCGCGGACTCACGAGGTCCGTCGTTGGATCCTGGGCGAGCTGCTCATCCGCGGTCAGAAAGTGAAAGAAGCTCTTTATGGCCGCGATTTTTCTGGCTTGCGTCGCGGGTGCGTACGCTCGCTCCTCAGAGCCCTTAAGGTGCAACAAGTAATCCTGCACATCCGTTCGCTGCACGTCGCCCCAGGTACGGACTTGCGGTCTCAATTGCAGCCAGCGGTGAAACTGGGTGATATCGTTGCGATAGGCCGAAATTGTATGGTTTGAGAAATGTCTTTCGGCGGTCAGGTACCCGATAAACGCTTCGAGGTTCACTTTTCCATCTAGCAAGGTCCGCCTCCTTGACGAAACACGAGTGGTCACGACATTCTAGCAGCTTTTCGGCACTTTGCCACCTATCCACACCGACTGGATATCCATGTCGCATAAAGCTCCCGGCGATCGACGTTCATTTCTCGCGCGACAGTGTGGACCGCCTCTGTGACTTTCCGGCCTTCGGCGACCAGAACGGCGACGCGGGTGAGCGGATCACCCTGCCTCTCGGGAGTGCCCCCCATCTCGTTTCCCGCGACCACGAGAGTATACTCGCCCCGTGGTTCGTGCACCGTCCAGTATTCGATCTCTGAACTGATTGTGCCCATGCGCACCTCTTCGTGGAGCTTCGTGAGCTCGCGGGCGGTCGAGAGCGCCCGGTCACCGAGCCCTTCGTGCAGCGCCCGCAACATGCGGCGCAACCGGTGCGGCGCCTCGAAGAGCACGAGCGTGTATGGCAAATCACGAACCTCTCGCAGCTTTTCGCGGCGGTCCGTCTGGCGGCGCGGCAGGAAGCCAAGGAAGAGGACGTTTGTTGTATCCATGCCGGACAGAACGAGCGCCGTTAGTACGGCAGACGGACCCGGCAGCGCCGTCACCAGGATCCCCGCTTCGTGCGACGCAAGCACCAGGCCGCGTCCGGGGTCGGAGATTGACGGGGTGCCGGCGTCGGTCACGAGGGCAACGTCGCCATCGCGCAGAGCGCTGAGTATCTGGGCGAGGCGCGACGGCGGTGAGTGTTTGTTATAACTTAGCATCCGGACTCGCACATCATAGTGGGCGAGCAGCTTCCGAGTGTGCCGCGTATCCTCGGCGACGACAAGGGAGACAAACCGCAATGTCTCCAGCGCGCGCAGGGTGAGGTCGCCCAGGTTGCCGATCGGGGTGCTGATGATGTAGAGGACGCCCACGACGCCCAGTATATCGCAGTCGAGGTGGCACGCGTTGTGCATCCGTGATGCAGGCGGGATGGATGCGACCTCCAGCCGCGTAGTAAGGAGAAAAGAAACGTGCTAGACAACAATTCGTACAACATCATCACGGCCCTGCACAACAAGTCCGAGGCGCTAACCACGTACGACAAGTACATTCAGGACGCACAGGATGCCGGGAGTCAGGAATGTGTACAGATCTTCCAACAGTTCCAGCAGCAGGATGAGCAGGCGGTAGAGCAACTTAAGCAGCACGTCCAACTTCTTGTGAACAACGGCAAGTTCTAGGTGGCTGTTGATGTGCGCGAATCGCGGCGAAATCGGTGCGCTGGATCTTCGCTAGTGGCGCGATGGTTGACACCCTGTGTGCATGCCGCGCGTAGGAACCGTTGTCCTGGGCGTTGAGCACCTTCCTCAAGCTCTAATTCTTCGAGCACGGCGCATGACTCTGTGCCCCGCGATAAAAGGAGAAAACAACTGGGTCGTGCTATTGCCTGCGGTTGGCACCGTAACGCATCTGGCGCTTGACATGAGCGGGTCTCCTGTGCAGGAGCCCCTTCGCGTGCATCTTGATCTCTTCGCGGAGAACCCGGTTTATCGAGCCTTCGAGGTCGAGTGGCTTATCTCATTTGGGGGCTGATCGGGTGGCGTGGGATTTATATCCACCCGACGTGGATTTTAACGTGCTGGCCGACCCTGAAGGGAATCGGTTCTTTCCTCGTCGACACAGCAGCGGACACATAGTAACCAATAGCTTTCAACGTGCTCCTTTCCACGAACAAGCGGCGGACCCGGAAGTTTGACTGACTATCACGATCAACTGGAATCGCGACGTCAGACAAGTTGAAATGCGCTCTTGCTCGCAGTAGGCTACTGGTCCGCGATCCCACCGAACATGATGCATAATCGTCCCGATCACAAGCTCGGCACGAGTTCGACACTGTGGTGACGGAAAAGTAACCCCGACCACAAGTTCCTCACAGGCTCGAAACGACCGATGTGCTACCTTTCAGCCGTGGCTGATATAAGGTGAGTGGTGTGCCTCACCTCAGTCGCGCGTCGTGACCGGTATGTGTCGGCAGAGTTGAGCCAACGCCTTCGTACCTGCGAGCGTTGCAGCTTCGACCCTGCGTCCGACTTCGCGATCCTGGCAAGTGGAAGATACTATAGCAGTACGAGCGTGTGATATCCTCCGTCGTCCTCGCCGTCATCTTCACCGCCGTTGTCGTCACCATCGCCCTCACCCTGGCATCCGGTGAGAAGCACCGCAAGCAACAGGCTCAGAACGAAGGCCGATATCCGCTGTTTCGTCATCTTGGAGACTCCTTTGCACTCACGGACGACTTAGCACGTCGTATGCCTGCACATTCGCTCGCTGAGACGGCATACGCCGCTGGGTGGGGCGGCTAACCGCTCTCCATCGGGAAGCCGTTCCGCCTCTGCGCGGCTCGTTCAAGGTAGCACGGGCGGCTTGCAAGGTTGACATGACCGAACCTCCATCGGTACTGCGCTGGTGACAGGAGCAGCGTCACCTTGGGCGCTACGGCCAGCTTGAGTAGCGGACTGCACACGGCCGAGTTGACCTCGTAGCCGCAGTTATGCACATAATAGGCAGAACGGAGGTAGGCTGTCTTGACGCACTCGCTCGCACGCCTACGGTCGGCACTGCCCTCGCAGCAGTGGGAGCGCAACGCCTGGGTGCTGACTGGCTCTATCTTCGTCGCCTTCAGCGGCTTCACGATTGTAATGCCGTTTCTTCCGCTCTACGTCCGGGAGTTGGGCGTGACCGATCCCGCGCAGGTGGCGCTCTGGTCGGGGTTGATCTTCGGGGTTTCACCCTTGCTCGCAGGATTGATGGCGCCGATTTGGGGCCTGCTCGCCGACCGCTTTGGCCATAAGGCGATGTTTTTGCGCTCGCTGATTGTATTCGTGTTCATTGCTTTCTTCATGGGTCTGGCGACCAGCGTCGTGCAACTCTTCGCGCTCCGAGTGCTCTGGGGGATCTTCGGCGGCATGGGCGCGATGGCCATGACGATGATCTCCGTTTCCGCGCCGCAGGACCGTGCAGGGGCTGCCCTGGGTCGGCTTCAGTCCGCGATGCTGCTTACGAACGCCTCCGGACCACTACTCGGCGGCGTTCTCGCTGGCACGATTGGGGTGCGCAGAACGTTCTTCGTTTCGGCCTGTCTGTACGTGGCTGCTCTCATCGCGATGACCCTGCTGTTCAAAGACGCCCCCCGGTCTCGGGTGCAGCGCGAAGCAAAGGCGCGCGTACCATTCCGTGAGGTTCTGTTGCTCCCAACGCTGCTCCCGCTCATCGGGGTGCTGTTTCTCTCACAGTTCGTTGACCGGAGCATGAACGCCTTTCTGCCCTTATACATCGAGCAACTAGGCACACCGGAGCGGTCGGTCGCGTTCTGGGCCGGCTTCCTGACTAGCTTTGGCGCCATAGTTTCGGCCATAGCTGCAAGCGCGGTCGGCAGGCTAGCGGGCAGACGGCCGATCCGTACGCTGCTGCTCGCGACACTCCTCGGTGGCGTGGTAGCGACCATGCTGCTTGCGGGCGTCCAGAGTACACCACAACTCTTCGTGGCTCGCGTCCTCCTCGCGCTGATGGCGGGAGGGACGGTGACGCTCGCCTTCACCATTGCCAGCCGACATTTGCCCCAGAACTCACGAGGTGCGAGCTTCGGGTTGATTTCAACTGGCTCGATGGTTGGTGGTGGTCTGAGCCCAGTAGTCGCGGGTGTTATTGCCGCAGCCAGTCTTCGCTACGTCTTCCTCACCGGCGCGGTGCTCTACGCGGTCTCGGTGCTGATCGCCCTGCGATTACCACGCATGAAAGCCGAGCCGCAGGAGAGTCTGCCAGCGGCTGCTGCGCGAGGGCCGGCGCCCTCGATCCCGGCGGGAACCGATCGCGGACGGTAGAGTCGACCGTCCGTGCTGCTTCAGTCCAGATCCGCCTCACCCCAGTCGATCTCGACTGCCCCGATCTGGAGGACGTCGCCATACGCAATGCCCGCCGCTTCCAGGTCGCGAGTGATTCCGAGTCGGTTCAACTCCCGTTCGAGCCGACGAACTGCTTCGTCGTTCGCCATGTCCGTCATCACCGCGATGCGTTCGATGGTTGGGCCGGTCACCTGCCACATACCATCGGCCTCGTGGTTGATCGCGTACCGGCTGTTATCCACCGCGTGCGGATGCAGCACGGTCTCCTCCTGCTTCGGAGCGAAACGGGCGGGTGGAGGCGCGCTCTCTAGCATCTCCGCGAGTTTCAACACGATCATCTCAAGCCCGATTCGCGCAGCCCCCGAGACCGCAAGCACCGTGCTCTCGCCGACAACTACCGAGCGAAACGCCTCCAGGTTCTCCTGAGCCTCGGGCATGTCAATCTTATTAAAAGCAATCAATGCCGGCTTCTGCGCCATCTCAGGTTGATACGCCGCAAGCTCGCGTCGCAGCGTCTGGTAGTCCTCGACTGCAGTACGGCCCTCCTGACCTGAGCCGTCCACGACATACAGAAGTACTCGTGTCCGCTCGATATGCCGAAGAAACTCATCCCCCAGACCCACGCCCTCGTGTGCCCCCTCCACAAGGCCCGGAATGTCGGCGACAACGTACGAATCCTCGGTGCCCGGCACCGCGACGACGCCAAGCACGGGTTCGAGCGTGGTAAATGGGTAGTTGCCGATCTTCGGCGTGGCCGCACTGATGGTGGAAAGCAGGGTGCTCTTACCGGCGTTCGGAAATCCGACCAGGGCAACATCGGCCAGCAGCTTGAGCTCGAACCGGAGTCGGCGCTCCTGCCCTGGCTCGCCGCGTTCCGCGAAGCGTGGCGTCTGATAGGTGCTGGTTCTGAAGTGAGTATTGCCCAGTCCGCCCCTGCCTCCACGGACGACCATGACTCGTTCGCCGTGATCCGTGAGATCAGCGAGCGTCTCGGCGGTTTCGGCGTCATACACAACAGTGCCCGCCGGCACCTGGAGAACCAGATCCTCGCCCGCCTTCCCGTGCTGCTTTTGCTTCAAGCCGGCCCCACCAGGCTGCGCCTTGAACACCCGCTTGTAGCGAAACGTGTGGAGCGTGTTCAGGTTCCCGACCGCCTCCACGTAAACGGAGCCGCCACGTCCACCGTCTCCACCATCTGGGCCGCCCTTTGGCGCGTTCTTTTCGTGGCGCAGGCTCGCACTGCCGTTGCCCCCAGCGCCTGCCGTAACTTGAATCGCTGCTCGGTCGTACATTTGCCTCCATGTTTCGCCCGTGGATCGCTGTGCGCCATTAACGCGCATTCTGCACTCCGGTGCGCGAGCCTCGCGCATCATCGCGTACGCAGTCAGAAATTCTCCACAGCCGCAGATGACATTATACCCGGCAGCGGAACGATGAGCCTCGGATTAAAAAGAGCAGCGCCCGCACATGGTCAATGAGAGGATGGACTGGGTGTTCGTGTGAACGCCCAGTCCATCGTGCAGGGAGAGTGGCTTCGCCTGCCTGGCTTAATCCAGATAGTCTCGGAGTTGGCGGCTGAAGTTCGGTCGCCGAAGCTTGCGCAGCGCCTTCGCCTCGATCTGGCGAATACGCTCGCGTGTCACGCCGAACGCGCGCCCGACCTCCTCCAGAGTGCGCT
>JACDAU010000107.1 GCA_013695265.1 Chloroflexia bacterium | reverse complement strand
CGGTTCAACCCCGCGACGGCGGTGGAGATGGCGCGGGAACTGGAGCGATTCAAGCCGGCCTGGGTCGAGGAGCCGGTGCCACCGGAGAACCTCGCCGCGCTGAAGAAGGCATCGGAGAAGATCAATATCCCCATCGCGACCGGCGAGCGGATACACACTCGCTACGAGTACCGTCAGTTGTTTGAGTTGCAGGCGGCAGACGTGATCCAGCCGGACATCACGAACTTCGGCGGCCTGCTGGAGACGAAGAAGCTCGCCGCGCAGGCGGAGGTGTACTACGTTCTGGTCGCACCGCACAACGTCGGCGGACCGATCTCAACCGCAGCGGCGCTGCACTTCGCCGCCTCGACGCCGAACTTCAAAATCCAGGAGCACTTCAATGACTTCGCGGAAGACTGGGTGAAGCAGGCAGCGCCCGGCAATCCGGAGGTGGTGGACGGCTACTTCGCGCTACCCAATGGCCCCGGCCTCGGCGTCACGCTCGACGAAGCCGTGCTGGAGGCACACCCGCGCAGGCCCGTGTTTTTCAACCTCTTCGAGGAGAACTGGCATCACCGCCAGGCCCAACGGGAAGCCGGAGCCAGACCTGAGCTTGCCGATGACGACGTTGAAAAATCAGGGGTTATCGAGGATGACCAACGGTAACAGCGTTTCGGAGTAGCATTTCCCGATACCAGGGTAGGGCGGGTGACGGAGGCAGGCACGGAGACCTGCGCCGCCGCCGCGCCGCATCTGCAAGCGACTGCGCTTGGTTGCCGTATGTCGGATCGCAACTGGTTCCGCTCGAAGACGGCGGCGCGGTTCAAGATCATTCGCCTGCGCTATCCCCCGGAGACGGCTTGAAGGATCGTGAGCTGGTCGCCGCTGCGCACGGGAACGTCAAGTCGGTCGAGCCATGCGACGCTCTCCCCGTTGAAGAAGATCAGCACATGTTGTCGGAGCCGTTGCGTTTCATCGTACATATGCACCCGGAGCAGGGGGTACGACTCGAACAGCCGACGAAGCGCCTCCTCCAGCGTGTTTGCTGTGATGGAAAAACGGGTCTGTCCCGATGTACAGTCCCGCAGCATCGGCGGGATCCTCACCTCAAGCGGCATCCTGGTCCTCCTGGATCCACGTCTTGACACACAGGATGCGGCCAAACTGCCCCGGCATGCGGTCCCACGCCACGCCACCGTCAACGGAGTAGAACACCTCGCCGGAGGTCGTCCCAAAGTAGACGCCATACGGCTCCAGGGAATCGATGGTTAGCGCATCGCGCAGGACGCTCACGTGGCGCGGCTCGTCCGGTACCACATCGCCGACCGGTTCCCATCGGTCGCTGCCTCGCCGCATACCGTACACGATAAGTCGCCCGTCGCGCATCGTGCGTTGTTCGCTGCTCTCGAGCGGAAACAGAAACAGGTCGCCGGAGCGAGAGACGGCGATAGGGAAACCAAACGGCGCGCCGAGCTCGGCGGAAATTCGGTCCCCCGGCAAGCCGTTCTCAATCGGGAACCATGACTCCGCCCCGTCGTTCGACTGGAAGACCCCCTGGTGATACTGCATGTACAGCGTATTGGGGTCGTCGGGGTCGAGCACCATCTTGTGAACGCAGTAGCCGACCTCGGGGTGCGGTGTCCCGACCGGCACCCGGGCCAGCCCCTCATTACACGTCCGCCACGTCTCCCCACCATCGTCGGTGCGGAACACTCCGACAGCGGATATACCCACCCACATCCTTTGCGGGTTGTCGGGATGGATCAGGATCGTATGGAGGCACATTCCACCAGCCCCCGGAAACCAGCCAGCCCGTGTTGGGTGCTTGGTCAGGGCATCCAGCTCCGCCCAGGTCGCGCCCCGATCCCTGCTGACAAACAGACCCGCCTCCTCGACGCCAGCGAAGAGCGTGTCAGGCGCGGACGGATGCCCCGGAACGATTTGCCACACGCGATTGAGCGTGAAACCGCTTTCTGCGGAGTAGCTCGGTCCCTCGGGGATCTGCGACCAGTTTCCGCCGCCGTTCTCACTCACCCGCACCGAGGGGCCATATGCCATATGCGAGGTTCCAGTAAGAATTCGGTCGCCCTGGTGTCCGTCGCCGAGCGCGCTGTATACCTCCCACCCACCGAGGTGCGGTCCGCTGGTAGTCCAGTCACGCCTCTGAGCGTCCGACTCGAAGGAAAACAGTCCC
>JACDAU010000416.1 GCA_013695265.1 Chloroflexia bacterium | reverse complement strand
TCGATGAGTTGATCGCCGACGCGGGCCACAAAGCCTCCGATGATGTCGGGGTTGACGTGCGTTCGAATATCTACCTGCTTGCCGCCCGTCATCCGGGCCAGGTGCTCGGCGATGCGCACCTTCTCGGCGTCGTCTACCTCAATCGCCGTCGTGACATCCGCCACGACGATGCCTCTGGCCTGCCGAACAAGTCCCTGGTACCCCTCGTAGATCAGCGGGATAATGGTCGTCCGATGCCGCTCCGCCAGCATGCGGAGGACGTTGAGCGATTGCGGTCCCACCTTCCCTTCGAAGATGCGAACGACCGCTTGCTTCTTCTTCTCCGACCGCTGCTTCGGATCCCGGAAATACCGAGCCACATCGTGGTCCGAGAAGACGTCGCTGATAAGCGCCAGGTCCTGCGCCCACTTGTCGATACTGCCGGACTCCTCGGCCAGTTCAAAGATCGCCTGTGCGTAGCGGCGCGCACTGCCTCTCGCGCTAGGCAACAGGCCGCCCTCCGTTCGGGCTGTCGGTGCCAGGTACCCGCCCGCTCTCCGCGAGCACGTCGTTTATGAGTTGCACGTGGGTTTTGGGGTCCAGCTCACGGCGGACAACCCGGCTCGCGGCGGCGATCGCGAGGTCCGCCACCTGATGCCGGAGATCCTCCATCGCCTCGTTCTTCGCGCGGTCGATGTCCACCTGCGAGCGGGCCACGATCTCATTCGCCTGAATCTTTGCCTGGTCCTGCGCTGTGGTCTGTATGCGATCCGCAGCCTGCTGGGCCTGCTGCACGATCTGCTGCCCCTGGCGGCGCGAATCCTCCAGCAACTTACGCGAGCGCTGCTCCATCTCCTGCATCTCGCGCTGCACCCGTTCCGCAGTCTCGATACTGCTTCGAATACGGCTGGCACGCTCATCGAGGATGCGCGTGACGGGGCCAAACGCGTACTTGCGGAGCACGAAGAGCAGCACCAGGAATGCGGCAAGTTGCCAGGCAAGGGCGTACCACTCGATACCCAGCGCGCCTGTTAGTTCTCCCATTTACCGTCTTCCTTCGTGTTGAGGGGGTGACTCTGGGCCACCCCCGCGCGATGACTCTAGGTGAAGAGGATGAGGATGGCGACGAGGAGGGCGTAGATCGCGACCGCCTCGGCCAGTGCCGCACCGATGATCAGCGTGGTGCGGATACCGCCCTCCGCCTCCGGGTTGCGGCCGATAGCCTCCATCGCGCCACGAACGGCGAGACCGATACCCAGGCCAGGGCCGATCGCCCCGATGCCGATGGCGATACCAGCAGCGAGCTTATCGAATCGCTCGGCCTCTGCGTTACCGCCCTCCTGCAAGATGGGGGCGTGCTGTGCCGCTGCGACGAGGTCTCCCGCGATGCCTGCTATAGAGTTAAGATCCACTTGCTTTCATCCCTCCTGAATCGATTGTGTGGTGGTTTCCTCAAGCGCGGAGATCGCTATGACCTCGCTGCACCCTCCTGAGTTAGTGCGGCGGCCCGGTCGTCGTCGTGCTCGGCGTCGTGTCCCTCGCTGTGGCCACCGACAGCGAGGCTTATGTAGATTAGGGAAAGGAGCGCAAACACCAGCGCCTGGATCGCCCCGAAAAAGACTTCCAGCGCGAGGAAGATGGCGGGCACGACGACAGGTATGACCGCAAAAACCGCCACGAAAGAAAGTGCGAGCATCACCCCCACCAGCACTTCGCCGGCGAAGACGTTTGCGAAAAGACGAACGGAGAGCGACAGGAGTCGAGCGAACTCATCGATGATGTTCAGTGGGTTGACCAGATAGATACGACCAACCTTCGGAAAGTATTCCTTCAAGTGTCCAAAGCCATGCGCCGCGAAGCCGGCTACCTGGACGATCACCATTGTCAGAAATGCCATCGCAAGCGTCATGTTGTAATCGGAGTTCGGCGCACGCAGTAGTGGCACGTCGTGCTCGCCGTGGTAAATGATCGTGCCGATGCCGGGTAACAGCGCGAACCAGTTTGCCACAAGGATGTAAACAAAGAGCGTGCCGATCAGCGGCAGGATGATCCGCCCGACGCGGCGCCCAGCCGCACCTTCCACGAGGCCCAGGAGACCCTCGACCACCACCTCCAGAAAGTTCTGTTTACCACCGGGAATGAGCTGCATCCGACGCGTCAGCCAGATCGCAAGCAGGGAGACGACGAGGACTACGAGGAGGGTGGTCACCATCGAGTTGGTGACGTGGACTGGCCCGATGCTGAACAACTCCTCGGGAGCGAGACCGGGACGATGGAACGGCGTGCCGAGGAACGTGCTTTCCTCTTCTTCTTCCTGCCGTACCACGCTTAGTGCGATGTTCCAGATGTGCAAGCTCAGAATCTCCCTCGCTGCTTACCCGCTCGTCTTGAAGATTTCAGCGGCGTGTACTGCGAAACAACGTCAATCGGTACATCGTATACCCCGCAAGTCCCAAGCCGACGAATACTCCAGCAATCAGAAAAAGTGGCGTCGTGCCGAGCGTATTGTCCAGATACAGGCCAAGTACCACACCGCCGCCTATGAACAGCGCGATCGAGAAGCCGATGCCGCTGACCAGGCCAAGCGCACGTACCGTCGAGTTATCCAGCATCACACGGCCTCTCCCAACGGCAGCGATTATATCAGAGCGCCCCAAGCCCCAACAACCGCCTGCTCAAGTATACCAAGTATGTGAATAATTTCACGAAGTCCGGAGTGGTCTGTTGAAAGGTTCTTCGTTGTCGGCGAACGCCAGCTCCGCGCTGTCAAAGCCACCCGCTCACCCGCTCGCGTCCCCGGCCCGGTGCGCCGCAGATGAGCCAGGAGGCTGGTACCCGGACGAGACAGCGGTTGGCCTACAAGGCGGCGTTGCAGCGTCACGCCCCGCACTCGCGTTACAATGGGGAAAGCCCGCCACGCAATCATACTAATTCTGAATGGGAAACGTCCTGTGCTTGCTTACGTATTCCGGCGCCTTCTTTGGGCCATACCGACGCTGTGGCTCGCGATTACCATCACCTTCTTCGGCCTGGGTGCCACGTTCGACCGTGCGGAGGGAAACGCCTTCGGCGAGGCGCTAAACGGACCGTCGCGCGGGCCAGGTTTCGGTGCTGCGGAGGAGCCGTTCGTATTCGAGGGTCCGCCGCATGAACAATACCTGCGGTTCCTCGCCGGGGCGGTGCGGCTGGACTGGGGGGCGTCCGTGTCCAATGACAACAGGCCCGCCACCGACGTGTTGCGCGAGACGTTCCGAGTGACGGCGGGGATCGGGCTGTTGGCCTTCTTACTGGCCGCCGCGCTGGGGATACCTCTCGGCGCGCTGGCAGCCGCTCGCCGCGGCTGGACCGACCGTGCCATCACCTCGGGCGCGACGCTCGCGTACAGCTTCCCGAGTCTCGTGCTGGCGATACTGTTGCTCGCGCTTTCGGTTCGGACGGTCGCCGTCTTCCCGATTACGTGGAACGGGACGTGGAGCAGTTATCCCCTGCCGATCCTGGTGCTTGCCCTGAGCACGGGTGGGTACCTGGCGCGCGTCACGCGAGTTGCGGTCCTGGATGTGCTCGGGCAGGACTACGTGCGCACGGCGCGGTCGAAGGGGCTGGGCGAGGGCGTGGTCCGCCGCAGACACGTGCTCGCAAACGCCTTGCCGACGATCCTCGGCGCACTGGGGCCGACTCTCGGGCTCCTGCTCGCGGGTTCGTTGCTCGTCGAGTACGCCTTCGGGGCGCCGGGTACCGGGAAGCTGCTTCTCGACGGCTTTGCGGAGCGTGACTACCCGCTCATCCTGGCAGGGGTTTCCTTATATACGACGCTCGTACTCGTGGCGAACCTCGCGGCGGACGTTGCAGCCGGCCTGGCCGACCCGCGCATCCGGGGCGGGATACGGTGAGGCAAGTACGCGGGTCGGGACAGAGCATGCTGACAGAGGAGACCGGGTCCACCAGGAAGCGACGGCGGTGGTACACCTCCCTCGCGCGGGACCCACTCGCTGTCCTCGGCTGCGTCACGCTGCTGGTTCTGGCAGTGGTCGGCCTGCTAGCGCCCCGCCTCGCGCCGTTCCATCCACCCGAGGCGAACGACACGGTCTTCTTTCTCAATCAGTTCGCGATACCGCATACACCGCCGTTCTTTCTGGGCAACGACACCGAGCCGACGCTGTCGGACCCGAGCCTGCCCTACGACTCGAAATACAAGCTAGGCACGGACTGGGAATCGCGCGACATGCTGAGCCTGCTGCTGTACGGGCTGCGGTTCAGTGTGCTGGTCGGGCTGCTCGCGGTGGTTCTGGTGGCCCTCGCCGGCACGGCGTTAGGACTGGCAGCCGGGTGGCTGGGCGGCACAGGGGAGCAACTCGTGCTTCGGGCGGCGGATCTGGCTGAGGCCGTGCCGGCGATCCTGGCGTATGCGCTGTTCGCGGCTGTGGTGTCGGAGCCGGTGACCGATATTCTCGCCCCACTCGGTTTGCAGTTGAACGCGGTCCCCGTGACGGCGCTCGCGCTGTCGTGTGTCGGCTGGGCGCCCGTCGCCCGCCTGGTCCGGGCGCAGGTACTCTCCCTTAAGGAGGCTGAATGGGTGGAAGCCGCGCGGGCCACGGGCGTC
>JACDAU010000301.1 GCA_013695265.1 Chloroflexia bacterium | reverse complement strand
GTTGGCAACAACCCAGTGACCTACGTGGACCCAGGCGGGACGATAGCGGTCGATGCACACGCTGCTCGGCTTGTTCGCGCCCGTCGGGAAGGCCCTGGGCCAATTGGGCTATAGCGCGGGGTACGCTGCGTGCTCTACAATTTAACTCGATGGGACTGGTGATGTCTTCCCTGGAACGATACTCGCACGCAAGGGTGAGAGAGTATGCTGCAACAGTACGAGATGCTTCGCGCGGTGAGCCGTACCTTCGCGCTCTCTATCGAGCACCTGCCCCGCGTGCTCCGCGACTCGGTCACGATCGCGTATCTCCTGTTCCGCGTGTCCGACTGCCTCGAAGACCACGCCACTCTCCCCGCCGAGCGCAAGGCGAATCTGCTGCGCCTCTGGGACCGCGTGCTCGGTGGCGATGCGCCCGTTGAGAGCCTGACGCTCGCGGTCGCCGACCTCGACGGCGCCGATCCCGAGGTCTACGTCGCACAACAGGCGAGCGAATTGATAGAGAAACTTAAGAGCCTGCCCGAGGAGATTCAGGGCACGATCCTCAAGCACGTGCGCGAGACCTCCCTCGGCATGGCCCGCTGGCAGGAACACGGCCCGAACGTCGACGACGAGGCGGAGATGGACGACTACATGCACCACGTCGCTGGTCTGGTCGGCTATCTGGTGACCGACATCTTCGCGTGGTACCTGCCCGGTGTGCGGCGCAGGCGCAAGGAGCTGCTGCCGCTGGCGCGCGAGTTTGGCCTGGCGCTCCAGACCGTGAATGTCATCCGCGGGCTACGCAAAGACTTCGAGCGCGGGTGGATCTTTGTGCCGCGAACCTTCTGCGCCAGCGTTGGGCTAACGCCGAGCCAGCTCTTCGAGCCGTCCAATATCGATAAGGCACTGCAAGTGGTCGACCTGCTCGCCCTCAAGGCGGAGCGGCACCTGAACGCGGGTATGGCGTTCGTGCTTGCGCTCCCGCGTCGGCAACACCGTATCCGGCTGGCCTGTATCTGGCCTCTCTTTTTCGCGGCTAAGACGCTCGCGATGAGCCGCAACAACACGGGGGTGTTGCTGAGCGAGGCGAAGATCGGGCGCGACCAGGTGTCGCTTATCGTGCGCAACACCACGGCGTTTGGCTGGTCGAACCACTGGCTGCGCTGGTACTATCGGTCGCTGACCCAACCGGAGAAGGCGCTGGCCAGATCATAAGGCGCCTCAATTGTACGCTCCCGGCGACCGGGCCACCCGCTGCGGTACCCTTATTTAGTGCATTGTTTCCGTGCAAGCAACTTCACAGGCCATGTGTGTGGCTCATAGTTCCCTCCTGTAGAGCTCAGCCCACCACTCCCACACGAGATTGTGACCCAGCTTACAGACGCGGACGCCGCGCCTCGCTAGACTGGGACGGGACAGCACTATTGTCTGCACAGAAGCCGCCTCTGCTTAGGCGTCTTGCCAAGAGCAGGGAGGTTTCGGTTGAGGAAAACAAAGAAAACGTTCCTGCCTGTCCTGGCGCTGGTACTTTCACTGGCGGCATGTGGCAGTCCGACCACAGGTGTTACTCCGACCGACGGCGTGACGGGGCGCAACTCGGCACCCAGTTCCGTCGCGACGCCTTCTATCAAGGCCACCACACCTATGCCCTCGTCGACAAAAGGTGCAGCGAGAACAACGGCAATTGCGTCCGCTCCAGGGGCCACTTCCACGTCAGTGCCTGCGACGGCTGTGGGCATGAAACCCACCGTTGCTTCATTTTCGTCGACGGGAAAGTCGGCAACGGTTACACCCAGGGAGGCAAGCCGAAGGGTCGTGAGCGTGCCGGACTTCGCGCTCGTCGCGTATCAGGGCGCGGACCTGCTCGGTGGTCGCGAGGCAAAGTTTTCGGAGGTCTTCGAGCAGGGCAAGCCGGTGGTCCTCAACTTTTGGGCGGGCAACTGTCCACCGTGCCGGTTCGAGTTGCCCTCTTTCCAGGCGGTCGCTGACCGGTATGAGGGCAAGGTCGTGTTCGTGGGCGTCGATGTGGGGCTATTCACGGGCCTGGGCGATCAGGCGTCGGCTCGGCAACTCCTTGACGAGTTGGACATCCGCTACCCGTCCGCATATGCTGTGGACGCCTCCGCCCTGCGGCAGTACAAAGTGGTGTCTATGCCTACGAGTATTTTCTTCGACTCGCGGGGCCGCGTCGTTGCACGCCGGGCGGGCATAGTACTGGAAGACGAACTGAACGATATGGTGGGTCAACTGGTCGCAGGTTCCTGATGGAGGAGATTTGCGAGACAGAGCGGGTAGAGCAGCAAGGACGGCTGCAGATCGTGGTGGCTCGGTATTGCGCTGCGTGCGAGGAGGCGCGGGCCATAGGTCTGGAGATGCAGGTGACGTTTCCCAAACTGGCAGTCGACCTAGTTGAGATCGACGGGTCGCACCCGGTGCCTGACGGGGTGGTCGCTACACCCACATATCTGCTTGATGGCGCAGTCATCTCGCTGGGAAACCCGAGACGAGAGATGCTCGTCGACGAGATCCGCCGCCGCCAGGACTTGGAAACGTGACCGCAGGTATGGCGGCGCTGCCGCCATACCTGCATACTGAAAGTCAGAGGACACCTGCGGTTGACCGACCCTTGGAGGTGCTCGGATGGTACGTTACGGAATAGCTCTTATGCTCGCCGGGGCGATCCTGATGGCTGCCTGCGGGGCGACAACCGAAGATTCAATCTCCGGGCCGACACCTCCGCCTTCCGTTGACCGGTCTGCGTCATTGGGGCCCACCACCGAGACCCGCACCCACGAGCCAGCGGTCGATCTCGGTGAGGTGCAGTTCGGCACCAGCGGTTGGAAGACCGACTTCTCGAAGCATAGCGTCCCGCTTGACGAGATCATTCCCGGGGGGCCTCCGCGCGACGGTATCCCGCCCATCGATGATCCGAAGTTCGAGTCCGTGGAAAAGGCCGACTCGTGGCTGGAGTCCCAAGAGCCAGTGATCCTTCTCGAGGTAGGACGCGATGCACGTGCGTTCCCGCTCCAGATACTCCTCTGGCACGAGATAGTGAACGATGTCGCCAGTGGGGTGCCCGTGACCGTGACCTTCTGTCCTCTGTGCAACACCGCCATAGCGTTCGATCGGCGAGTTGCTGGGCGGACGCTCGACTTCGGCACGAGCGGGAACCTTCGCAACTCCGACCTCGTTATGTGGGATCGGCAGACCGAGTCCTGGTGGCAGCAAGTCACCGGCAAGGCAATAGTAGGCGATCTGACGGGGAAGGGTCTTACGATGCTGCCCACGACCATAATTCCATGGAAGGAGTTCAGGCGGCAGTTTCCGGAGGGCCGGGTTCTCTCCCGCGACACGGGCCACCGTCGCTCATACGGGGCTAACCCTTATGCTGGCTATGATAAAGTCGACGAGCCGCCGTTCCTGTTCGAGGGCAAGCTTGACGGCAGGCTACCGCCGAAGGAGCGGGTGGTGACTATAAGCCTGTCTGGCGAGGATGCCGCGTATCCCTTCTCGATCCTGGCGAAGGAGCGCGTGATCACCGACAGCGTCGGCGGTCAGCCGATCGTCGTTGTCTACCAGCCTGGCACGGCCTCGGCCCTCGATGCCTCCAGCATCGCCGCCTCGCGGGACGTCGGCGCGGCGGGTGTGTACCGACCGGAAGTTGATGGGCGCCGCCTGACGTTCTCGTGGCAAGAGAGTGGATTCGTGGACGCCGAGACCGGTAGCCGTTGGACGGTCCTGGGACGGGCGATCGACGGCCCGCTGGCCGGCAAGGCACTAGAGCCGGTCGTCCACGCCAATCATTTCTGGTTCGCCTGGGCTGCCTTCAAGCCAGATACCCGCATCTATGGGTCCGGCTGAGAGAGACCGGTGCCGAGTAAAAAGGGACTCTGGCGGACACGCGTGAGTCGAGCCCGGCACTGTAGGGTACAATGCGGAATGACGATTCGTAGCATTTACGGCTGAGCGTGGAGCGGTGAGGGGTGGACGATGGCGGGCAACCTGGTACGAAAGGTTCTAGGCTCGTCGCGCTCGGGCCCGCCTGGCCTGCAGGGAATACCGCCACTCAAGCGCGAGTACCTCCGTAAGATAGACATCTTCCGCGACCTCTCCCATGAAGAGATGGACACTCTCGACAAAATGACCCGCATGACCACAGTGGAGAAGGGTCGCGTCATCTATCGGCAGGAAGACCGTGCACAGGGGCTCTTCTTACTCAAGACCGGGCGCGTGCGCCTCGCGCGCATTACCCCGAGCGGTAAAAAGCTCGACCTCGCCGTTCTTGAGCCCGGTACGTTCTTCGGCGAGATGCCGCTGCTCGCTGAACGGAGGCGCAACGCGTACGCCGAGGCGATCGACGACTGCCTCCTGTGCGTGATGAGCCAGCACGACATTGAGCGGCTGGTGCTCACCCAGCCGCATGTGGGGCTGCGGATCATCGGCGTCCTGAGTCGGCGACTTGCGGAGAGCGAGGCGCGGCTGGAGGACTTGGCGTACCGGAGTGTACCGGCGCGGCTCGCCTCGGTGCTGCTGCGCCTCGGCGAGAACGGCGTCGTCGAGGGCATCACCCACGAGGATCTCGGCGACATGGTCGGCGCGTATCGCGAGACGGTGACCAAGACGCTCAATGAGTTTCAGGTGGCCGGGTACCTCAAGCTGTCCCGGCGCAAGGTCCAGATCCTCAATCGCTCTGGTCTGTCGATCCTGCTCGAGGACTCCTGACGCCCCATCGCCTGTTGGCCCGGCAACTCGCCGGACCGTGCCCTCGCTTTCCTCCGCACCTGCCCAACAACGCCCTGAATGTAATCCTGGTTACAGAAACCTTCCCTGCCGAGCGTTAGGCTGAAGCCAAGTACGCCAGTTCCAGATTCAATAGCCAGTGGATCGGGGCTCGCGAGGCGGAATGACCTGTACCTCGCACAGCCGTTTCGTCCATAGACCGGACGAGCACCCGGTAGAACCGGAGCTGGATGGGGAAGCCGGTCGGCGCAAAGGAGGTAAGAGTCCGGAGATCGAGATCAGTTAAGAGAGTAAGTGGAGCTGGAGGGGCAGTTGATACCCTGAAAGACTCAGTTCACGAGGAGAAGAAAATGCGCTCTAAGCTTACTGCCGGCATCATCGCCGGTCTGATTGGCGGCCTGGTGTTCGGCATGATGATGCAGATCATGAAGACGCCCGATGGCAAGATGCCGTTGATGGGTATGGTCGCGATGGTTGTGGGATCAAAGAGCCTGATCGTGGGCTGGCTGTACCACCTGGTCAACAGCGCAGTCATTGGTGCCCTCTTCGGCTGGTTGCTCGGCGGCCGGGTCCGCGGATATGGATCCGGTTTGGGATGGGGAGCACTGTACGGCCTCGTCTGGTGGGTTCTCGGTGGCCTGATACTGATGCCGGTACTGATCGGTATGCCGGTGCTCGCGCCCCTGACAATGGCTGGCATGATGCCCGTGGCCATCGGGAGCTTGATCGGGCACCTCATCTATGGGCTCCTCCTGGGCGCCGCCTTTGTGTGGCTCTACAGGAC
>JACDAU010000291.1 GCA_013695265.1 Chloroflexia bacterium | reverse complement strand
TGGAGCAGGACGATGGCTGGCAAGTCCATCAGATCGGCGTCATGGAGACAAACGGACGAACGTTTGTGTTCGCGCTAATGACCGCCGGCCAGCCCGGCGAGGTGTATGGACGCGAAAGCCTTGAGGGGGCTGGAAAGCTCCTGGGCAGTCTTCCCAGCCAACCATAAGCGGAATCCGTGCCGCGTCGTTCTAAGGCTCCTCAGGTGCCAGTTCAGGAGGCGCAGCAGCGACCACCCTGCCAGCATCAGGGCGAAACAATAACTCGCTGCTGCGATAATGACTCAAGTTTGCATACCGAGTAACGAACTTTGTTGTCTTGGGGAGAACGCTTCATGGAGGTTGTCGCGGTTCCATAGCACCCATGCAAATACGTCGGTCAAGGCCGGGACAGCCACCCAGGGGCATTGTCGGGGCGAAGCATTCGTGTCTCGGCCTGTGTTGGTAATCGCAACGTCTTGCTCCGAATCCTTCGCCCCTGCTTTGGCATCCTTCTCGAGCGTGTTCGTCTACCGATCCCCGTTCCCAACAAACTATCAGTTACTAGTCGGTCTGTCCAGCCACGGATATGCTATACTTCCGGCACGCTCGGTACACTCAACGCCAGAGCCCCAACCGGTGTGACAGACCGAAGCACGGCCTGGAGCGTTGTCCCGATGACTACCGCAGACTTTGTCAGCACCCTCCCCTCGATTCTGCGTGACAAACTTCTCGCATGCGGGATGACGGGGATCGAGGATCTCACGGGACGCACCCTGGAACAACTCCTGTCCGTCTGTCCCTTAGACCTCACCGAGATTGCGCTCCTCCATGGACGTATGACCGAGGCAGGGTTGAGTTTCGCAACTGGTCCCGTTCGCTTCCCCTTCATCAGTCCGCTCCTGGTTCGAGAGGTCGTTGCCGCAGGTGTGGACATTTCGGCGACAAACATCGCGAGCATCGGGCTGCCGGGCTGGGCCGAGACGCCGCTGATCCGAGGCGGCCTGACCACCGTCGGGCAGTTGGTGAGTGCGAGCACGTTTTACGTTCGCGCAGCTCTGGGCCGGGGCGGGCGACCGCACAATATCCTGCGGCAGCACGTGGAAGAGCATCTCCTCTGGCTTGTGCAGGGAGCCCAGTCCGCACCTGACACCGCCAAGTTGAGAGGCGGGACGCTGCAAACCGCGCCACTCAGTCCCCGTACCAAAGCAGCGCTCCGACGGGGGGGGATCTTTACGCTCGATCAACTGAGGCGGATGAGCGATGCTGACCTCATGCGCCTCCGCGGGCTGGGACTGACAAGCATTCGGGAACTACAAGCACTGCTGCCGTCTGCCACGCAACAGCCCGCGCCCGGACCGGACATAGCCGTCCAAGCCGAAGCCATTTCGATCCGGCCGTCAGTGGCACGCCGGTCTATTCGGACCCTTGACCTGCCCGACCCCTTGATCGCTCGCCTGGAGTCAGATGGGATACGCACGATCGGCGCGCTCGTGAAGGCAGACGACTCCCGGCTACGAGAGGCGCCGAGGGTCGGAGCCGAGTCCGTCCGGCGCGTTCGTGCCGAACTGGAGCGGTACTTACTCACGACGCTTGAAGAGGTGGGCCCTGAAGTCGCGTCCATCGTCGCGGAGGTGCAGGCGACCGCTCGTGTGGCCTCGCTCGACCAGCGGACGGCGAGCTTGATTGGCCGCCTGCGGAACAAGCGGTTGATTCGCGTCCTAAGCGCGCGTACCGGTCTTGACGGCTGCGTCCACACGCTCGAAGTGACAGGCAACGCCCTCGGCGTATCCCGAGAACGGGCGCGTCAACTCGAATCGATGGCGCTACTTGAACTGCGCCAGGAGCATCAGTCTGAGGTCGAAGCCCTCTCCCGACCCGTACATGAGGTACTCGCCGCAGTTGGCGGCGTAGCGGACTTCGGTTACGTGACGAAGCAATTGCCGCTCCTTTTCCCGCTGGAGCGCATAAGTACCACGGGGGCCGCACGACTGCTATTGCAACTGATGAACGACGTCGTTCAGTTGCCGGGCAGATATGTCGCGCTTGCCGATGCGTCACTCCAGGACATCGAGCAGATCGACGATGCGATGGTGACATACCTTCGCAAACGGCTCGAGCCAGCATCAATCGCGGACTTGACGGCGCATTTGGCGCGAACCCCGGCGTTCCCGAGGGTGATCCAGCGGTACCCATCATTCTCCGTCGCCGCTCGTGCGCGGGCGAATCTGTTGAGCGAGATGCTGCCGACGGGAGACGTGTCGCTAAAGGAGTGGGCCCGCACGCGGCTGGACGAGACGATGCATGTTGTTCGCGCGCTCGGCCGTCCTTCTTCATACCGCGAAATCGCAACGGGCGTGCAGACAAGCCTCCCCCCAGGAACCTTGGTCTCGGTTCAAGCTATCCATAACTTGTTGCTCACGGAGGCCGCCTTCATGCGCGTGGGACGGGGCAGATTCGGACTGGCCGAGTGGCAGGAGGCTCCCGGAGAAATCGTACCAGACCTCGTGACGACACTCGCAGGGATCGGGGCCCCCATGCATCGCAGCGAGGTCGCCAGGGCGCTCAAGCTAGACGAGCGGACGGTCGAGCGGTACCTGATGACACGACCGGAGTTCTCGCCGGCAGGCCACGGCTTCTACAAGCTTGCTGGCCGGGTGTATGAACCTGGCCGTTTACAGGCCTGGCGTCGAACGACTGAGGTTCTGCCCACCGATAATTCGACTCATGACCGTTCCGCGCGGATTCGAGTTACGCGTTCCACCCATCGCAGCGGTACCCTCGCCCTCAACGCCGACCTGCGTCCACTCTTCCCGGAAGAGGGTGACCTCCAGGTTACCTGGCCCGGATCCCCGGAACCGGAACAAATCCGGCGACTCCATCGTGGTAGATCGCACGTATCCGGACTTGGTCGTTTCCTGCATGCATCTGGCGTCCAACCTGGTGAGTACGTTTACATCCGGTACTGTCCCGGTGCCGAATTGCCCTACCAACTGTACACTGAGGCACAATGGCAGACCAGCCATACGAGGAATGCCGTCTCAACCTCGAATGGACCGTCGATTGCCAAGTAGCGAATGAGGCGCCATACGCTCCGCAATTGTCAGGGTGAGGACACCATAGTATGTGTCTAAAGGGATATGTCCGCTTTTCTACAACTCTTCAACCTGGCCTCGTGTCGTAGTGCCCCGATGTCCGTTACCCAAAGACGGCCTTCCGCCCGGCGGAGCACGCTTTGTTCCTCCAGCCACGCCAGGTTAATGACGACGCTCTCCCGTGATACGCCGGCGAGCACACTCATCTCCCGAGCATCGGGCGCGCCAGCCAGCAGCAGTTCGCCACTCCCATCAACGCCGCAGTCTTCGGCGATCCGCAGAAGCAACCCCGCCAGGCGTGACAACGGCTCCGCGTGCGCACCGAGCCGGAGCGCCCAGAACTGCGCCTCGACCGCTGCGGTCAGGCCCTCTAGCAGCGCCCGCTGGACTGTCGCGTCGCGCGCACCCGCTTCCAGGAGTTGCTCCTGCGAAACAACGAGTCCCTCGCCTGCGCCTGCTGCAATCAGCCGGACACCACGATCCGTCGATTGCTGGACGATCGGGATGAGCAAGGCACCCCGTTCGAACGTGCCGAGGCGCGGCCACCGTCGCCCGACCGCCTCCTCAATCACATGGATTTTTCCACGAGTCACTATCGTCGGCTGGCGAACCGATACAACCTCGTCAGGCGCGAACGAGCAGCGCTGACTGTCCAGAAGGGACAGTAATGTGGGATCGGGCAAGCGCATCGTCCAGTACCCTGCAAGTGTCAGTGCGTATCGCATCGCACCCATCCGCCATATGGGATCACCCGCCATACGTCCATCCTCCCTCCCGAGACGGTAATGGCGGGCGCGACCGTTGGTATCGACCGCCGACGATGCGCTTAGGTACGGGCGCCGCGCGAGGTCAGCGCCGTGAGTCGCTCCTGCAGGTAGCCATACTCATCGATGATCGGCGCGGAACGCCGCTCATCCAGAAACAAGTCCGGATCGGTGAGCAATCGCTCTACTTCGGTAAGCCGTGCGCGTACGCGTTCCGCTTCAAGGGGGTCTGGCGCGGTCCTTCTCGGAGGGGCAGTCCTCTGTGCGGAGCGATTACGCGCAGGCGGCGGTCCCGCAGCGGAAAGTGCCGCGAGCGCCTCATACACCTGAGCGTACTCATCCATCAGCCCATTGACCCGACGCTCATCGGCGTAGGCATCGGGGTTCTCGAGCAAACTCTCCAACTCACGCAGCCGTTCCAAGAGCCGCTGTCGCTCTGCCGCAGGGTCTATCTGTTCCGGCGGTGGCTCCGGCGCGAGTTCTTCGAGCGCACCAGCGCGCCGTTCCCAGCGATCATTGAGCTCTTCCACGCGCCCCTGCAATTCGCCATACTCTGCGAGCATAGAGGTGTACCGCTCCCGGTCAGAATACAAGTCAGGTTCCGCAAGCACGTCCTGCACTTCCAACAGGCGGGCTTCCGTGCGTGCGATCTCCGCTTCGAGCGCAGCCACATCATGCCGAAGTTGGCGAATATGCCCCTCACTCCCGCGCGCTTGAACCTTCGGTCCGGCTTTCTCGGGCCCGGCCGGTGCGGACTCGGGGAATGGAGCGTATGTGCCAAGCTTGCGCTCGCGATACTCCGAGTAGTTGCCAGGATAGAGCGTGGCCCTGCCATTTTCGAGCTCAAGCGTTTTGTTCGCGACCCGGTCCAGGAAGTAGCGGTCGTGGGAGATGACGATACTCGTCCCTTCGTAATCGCGAATCGCGGACTCGAGCACATCGCGCGTGGAGATATCAAGGTGGTTCGTGGGTTCGTCCAGAAGCAGCGTATTAGCGGGCTCTAACAGCATTTTCACGAGGGCGACCCTGCTGCGCTCTCCGCCACTCAGCACCTCGATAGGCTTATGAACGTCTTCACCCGTGAAGAGAAACCGACCTAGCAGTGTCCGCACATCCGTGACCGTCCAGCCGCGCGGGGCGGACCGCAACACCTCGTCGTACACGGTGTGGCCGCTGTCGAGCAACTCCGCCTGGTGCTGGTCAAAATAGGAGCGGCGCACGTTGTGCCCCACGGTAGCGCTGCCGGATGTCTGCTGATCGATGCCCGCGAGGATTCTGAGCAGCGTGCTCTTGCCGCTTCCATTTGGACCAACAACGGCAACCTTGTCGCCTCGCTCGATGACCAATTCAACACCACGGAGAACTTCGCGGTCCCCATACGAACGGATGAGCTTTTTGAGCACGAACGCCTCGCGGCCGCTCGCCCCCGAAAACACGAAGCGAAACTTGACGCGGCGTAGATCCGGAGGCGGAGCATCGACGCGCTCGATCTTTGAAATCATCTTCTCGCGGCTCTTCGCCGCGCTCGCCTTTGACGCCTTGTAGCGGAAACGATCAACGAATTGCTGCTGCCGATCGATGTCGCGCTGCTGTCGCTCGTGCCGATCCTGCTGCTGCTCGCGTCTGCGCTCCTTCTCGATCACGTACCAACTGTACGATGCCGGATAATCTGTGATACTGCCACGCTCCAGTTCCAGAGTACGCTTCGTTACGCGCTCCAGGAAATAGCGATCGTGTGAAACCAGCATCAGCGCGCCACTGTACTTGCTGAGATACTCCTCCAGCCACTCCGTCGTTGCCAGGTCAAGGTGGTTCGTCGGCTCGTCCAGCAGCAGCAGGTCAGGCCGTTTAAGTAGCGTCTTGCCGAGCGCGATGCGACTCTGCCAGCCACCACTGAATTGCGACACTTTGCGACTGGTGTCGTTCGGCGTGAAGCCGAGGCCGTGCAAGATTGTGCCGTCCTCGCGCTCGATAGTATAGCCACCGAGTCGATCAAACTCTGCTTGGAGCCGGGCATATTCGTCGAGTACTACCTGAAGCTCGTCGCCGGTCAGACCGCTCATAGTTTGTTCCAGAGCGCGCTGACGCTCCTCGTTCTCAAGCACCGTCGCGAACACTGAGAGCATCTCGTCATGCAGTGTCCGATGCCCCGTCACCAGGGAATCCTGCGGCAAGTACGCTACCGTTCGAGCCGCGATCACGTTCACGCTCCCTGACGCGGGCAACTGCAGACCGCCCATCACCTTGAGGAGCGAACTCTTTCCGGAGCCGTTCGCGCCCACGAGCGCGATTCGTTCGCCGGGGCTGACATGAAAGGTAACGCTTGAAAAGAGCGTTTCGCCCTCATAGGATACTTGAATGTTCGTCGCTTGTAGCATGGATAGTTTCCTGAAAGACCTTGCGGGCACCCAAAATTATATCAGTTGCCTCCTCCACGTCCGTCACGTCCGAATGCGGAACCGCTAGGGCGTTTGAGGTACGCGTCACGACTGTACAGCGAGCCGCATGAGCCGACGTGCTGTCCGCCCACGAATGAGGTCGACACCCGAGAACTCGAAGCGCCGGGGATGACTCTCACAATGTCCGTGGGCCGTGCTCAACTAAGGCGTGTTACAGCGGCTACCGAGTTCGCAAGGTGTTCGTCTCGCGGGTGCCAGCCAGGCCAAACGTCCAGTCGAGCAGCACCCCAATCTGGTTCTTCACGCCCGTGAGCTTGTAGAAGTACACAGCACGCCACACGAACCATCCGAGTAGCCCGGTGACCTTCACCTTGCCGAAGAGTTCCACCACCGCATTGTTCCGTCCAAGCGCCACGAGCTGTCCCTCGCGCCGATACTTGAGCGGCTCGAGCGGCTCGGCACGCAGGGCGTGGAGCACGTTTTTGCCAGCCGTCTTCCCCGCTGCGATGGCGATCGGCGCGTTCGCAGGCAAGGGACGCTCCTCGCCTGGCATAACGTACGCGGCGGAATCTCCGATCACGAAGATGTTCTCCTGCCCCTCGATCTGGAGACAGTCGTTGACCGTGACCCGGCCGTCTCGTCCCTTCTCTCCTGGCAGTTGCTCAATGAGCACGTTCGCCCGCACGCCCGCAGCCCAAATAACCGTCGCACACGGAATGAGTTCGTCCCCGGCCGTGTACACTCCCTCCGGTTCAACGCGGTTCACGGGTGTATTCAGGCGAATCTCAACTCCCTTTGCCCGCATCGTTTTCGTGGCACTCTCGACCAGCGAATCGTCAAAGCCCGTCATGACTCGGCCCACTGCCTCCACGAGGATTACCCGGATCTCATCCGACTTGATCGTCGGATAGTCCTTCAGGAGGACCGTCATCAACAAATCGCGAAGTGAGGTTCCCAGCTCGACACCGGTATACCCTGCGCCGACGATTACGAATGTCAGGAGTGCTCGTCGCGCGTCAGGATCCTTCTCGACATCCGCCCGTTCAAGGGCGTCGAGTACCCTGTTCCGTATGCCGATACCATCGCCGAGCGTCTTGAGAGTAAGGGAGTGTTCCTGCACGGCGTCGATGCCGAAGAAGTTTGTCGTGGATCCGAGCGCAACCACTAGATAGTCGTATTGGATCGGACCATCATCGGTCTGGACCTGGCGATGCTCGAAGTCGATGTGCTCGACCGTGCTCTCCTGAAACCGAAAGCCCTTGTTACGGGCAACGTAGCGAATGGGATGCGCCACGTTGTCGGGCGTGACGCCACCGGTCGCCACCTGATACAGAATCGGAGTAAACAGGTGAAAGTTTTGCCGGTCCACGAGGAGGACATCCAGGTCCTCGCCATCCTTTTGCGTTGCGAGGGTCGTCGCGGCACTCATCCCGCCGAAGCCCGCACCGAGCACAACGGCCCGCTTCGCGTTCGGAGATACCGCTGTTGAACCGCATTTGCGCGCGGTTCGCACGCTAGCAACCACGCCCGCAGCCCCGAGGGCACTCAGGACCCCGACTCCAACCAGTGCGTTCTTCATTCTCTCCTCCACAGGGCGCCACAGCTACCACTCGTTTACGATCAGGCTATGCGATAAAGCGAGTACTTTTTCAAAGTTCGCCCTATGATAACAAAATCCTCCTATACTCCGTTCCTGATACCTGCCAGATGAGGTAACCGCACGGACTGTGGCGTCCGGATAGGCGCTGTATCCTTCGAACTGGCGCGGACGCCTGATGCCTTGCTACGTATGCTAAACTCATATCACCTTGAGCACCCACACCGTTTTCATCGGCCTCGGCTCCAATCTCGGAGACAGACACGCCAACATCACTGAAGCGGTTCAGCAGTTGAGATCAAGCGTGCGCGTCCATCGGGTCGCCTCGCTATACGAGACCGACCCGGTCGGATACAAAGATCAGCCGTGCTTCCTCAACACCGTCGTCGCGGGCGAGACGGAGCTCGGTCCCCACGACCTGCTAGAGTTCTTGAAGCACATCGAGCAAAGAATGGGTCGGCAACCGAGTTTCCCTAACGCACCACGCCCTATCGACATGGACATTCTCCTACTGGACGACATGGTCCTTCGAGACCCCGGCCTGGAGATCCCGCATCCGAGATTTCATGAGCGTGGGTTCGTGCTCGCTCCGCTGGCCGAATTAGCGCCCGACCTCCAACACCCCATCCTCAGCCGCACGATCGCGCAGTTACTGGCCGAGACGGGTACACGCGGAGTGCGCGTGGCCCGGCGCGGCCTGGCCATCCAGCTAACGCGGGACGTTCAGGGTGAACTGCCGGACGTGAGCGTGGGACTCCAACGCGTTGGTGTGACGAACCTGCGGAGGAGCATCCGGCTCGGTCGAGGCACCAGGCATCACGTACTTTCTGCGGAACTGAGCATTTACGCCGACATTGGATCGGATCAAAAGGGGATCCACATGTCGCGCCTCAGCTACGCCCTCGACCGCGTGGCATCAGAGGCCGTGCGCGATAACGCACCCGACGTGGAATCGCTGGCCGGACTCATTGCACAGCGCGTCGTCCATAGCCAAAGCGCGAGCCGAAGCGAGGTGCGCATCCGTGCCGACTTCCCGCTGCCCCGGTATGCTCCGGTGTCCGGCTTGCCTAGCGAAGAGATGTATACGCTGCTCGGCGTCGCCGTTTGTGATCCAGACGGGCTGCGCCGCATGGTAGGTATCGAGGCAGAGGGGATGACGGCATGTCCGTGCGCACAGGACATGATCGAGCAGCACTCCCGCGAACAGTTGCAGCAGGCGGGTTTCACCGCCGAGCAGACCGAGCGCGCACTTGCGGCTGTGCCCACCGCAGCCCACAACCAGCGGAGCCGCGCCACCCTCCTGCTAGGCACCGATGCGCAGGTGCATGCGGAGGACCTCGTGGAGATCGGGGAGTCTTCGATGAGCTCGGAGAATTACACGATGCTGAAGCGCCCGGACGAATTTTTCGTGGTCCAGAAGGCACACCGTCGGCCACGGTTCGTGGAGGATGTGGCCCGTGAGATCCTTCGTACCGCAGTGAACACGTATGGGGAGCTTCCCGACGGCGATTTCATTTTTGCCAGCGTCCGTAGTTACGAGAGCATACACAAGCACGACGCCTATGCTGAGGGCGCGGGCACGCTCGCCGAGTTACGCGCTCAGATACTGCAGAACCATGCACCGCCACACAGGACCACGCTGGAATCGTGGCTGGGCTAAGCGGGAGAAAGGGGAACACGCTAGTGAAACCCGGATTTATCAGTGACGAGCAGGCACGAAAAGCACTCGAACGCGCCCGAGCCGAAGGTCGCGTTCAACTCTCCCCAGCGGAGGAAGATCAACTGCGCGCGACGGAGAAGCGGCAGTCGAGACCCTGGAACCGCCTCCGTCGCCTGTTCCCTCGCTCTGCGCGTCCCAACAGCTAATATCCCTGCCGACTGAAACAATGAAACCGGCGTATGCAAGCTCGTTGTTCTCCCGCCGGATCCTACTTGCTAATAGTTGCAAATTGATAACGGCTCGCATTATTGCGATTTCCTTGCAGTATGACCGTCCAGGCTGGTAATCTGTTCCCCAAGTCGGAGCACCGTAACATGCTATTGCTACTATTAGCAGATAGATCGCGGACTCAGGGCGTGGATCGATTGAGCAGTTTCGAGCCGGGCGACCGTGCGCAGACAGGATGGGAACAATGCAGGAATCGACAGAACAGGACCTCTACGACCAGGGCAGGCAGCTTTCGAAGAACGAGGCGCTCAAGGCCGCGAGTGATGGACTCGCTGGAACCTTGTTTGATGAGGTGGCGGACCTGAGCACTGCGCGCATCTCGGAGGACGCGACTCAGATGCTCAAGTTCCACGGCAGTTACCAGCAGGATGACCGCGACCTGCGACGCGAACGCAAGAAGCAAGGGCTCGACCGTTCGTGGAGCTTTATGGTCCGCACCAAACACGCGGGCGGGCGGCTCACGGCGGAACAGTACCTCGTCGCGGACGAGCTAGCGACGAACTACGGCAACAACTCCCTCCGTATCACGACGCGTCAGGATTTTCAGTTCCATGGTGTGGGCAAGGGTAACCTCAAGAACCTCATACGCGAGCTCAACGAACGCTGGATGACAACCTATGGCGGCTGTGGCGACATTGCCCGCAACACGCTCACGTGTCCCGTAGCCGATCTCCTGCCCGATAACCACTTCGATTATCAGGCACTGGCCCAGGAGATCAATGACCGCTTCCTCGGCGACTCCACGTCGTATTATGAGCTCTGGCTTGACGGAGAGAAGATTCTCGCTGACGGCTCGCGCGTGAGCGTCAAGCCGCAACGTCAGGAATCGTTCTACGGGCCAACGTACATGCCGCGGAAGCACAAGATGGGCATTGGTCTGCCGCACGATAACTGCATCGACCTCTTCACCCAGGATCTTGCCCTGGAAGCGATTATCGACGAGCAGCACCATGTCACCGGCTTTAACCTCGTCGCCGGTGGCGGCCTTGGCAGCACCCACGGCAAGGCTGAGACCTTCCCGCGTCTTGGTGACCGCATCGGGTTCCTCCCGCCCGCGATGGCAATGCCGGCTCTAGAGGCCGCGACTGCTTTGTATCGCGACTATGGCGACCGCACCAATCGCCGGCACGCGCGCCTGAAGTATGTGCTGGAGGATCGCGGCGTCGAATGGTTCCGCGAAGAGTTGGGCACGCGTCTCGGCGCCCGGCTCGAGCCTCCCGTCGATGCTGGGGAGTATGGCGTGAGCGATCACCTCGGCTGGGAGCGGCAGAAGGATGGCCGCTGGCTAGTAGGGGTGTGGGTCGAGAACGGTCGGGTCAAGGACGTGGCAGGCTATGCACTCAAGACAACCCTGCGGCGAATCGTTGAGGAAGTTCGGCCAGAGCTTCGCCTCACTGCCCACCACAATATCATCCTCGCAAACATCGACGAAGCAGCCAAGCCGAAGGTCGAGTCGCTCCTGGCCGAAAACGGCCTCTCCACTGGGAAGAGCGGCCTCAGCGAGTTGCGCCGCTACGCGATGGCCTGCCCAGCCATGCCCACCTGCGGCCTTGCCGTCGCGGAGAGCGAGCGATATCTGCCAGACGTCATTACGGAGCTCGAAAACCGCGGCTATGGGCAGGACCGCGTGTGGATCCGCATGAGTGGCTGCCCGAACGCGTGCTCACGCCCACCCACCGCCGAGATCGGCCTGGTTGGGCGCAGTCTAGGACTATACAACGTGTTCGTTGGCGGTAGTTTCGAGGGCACCCGTCTTGCCCGGCTGTACCGGCCCGATGTGCGGTCGGCGGAGCTCGTTGACGTGCTCGCCGAATCGCTAGATCAGTGGCGCGTGAGTCGGGCGCGGGGCGAGGCATTCGGTGACTGGGCCGCCCGCGTGCTCGTGCCAGAAGTAGTACACGCGTCGTTGTCCAATCAAGAAGCTGCTCGACTGAGCGCCTGATGGCACGAACCGATGCCGATCGGCAGTACGAGTATTACCCCGCCTTCCTCGACCTCGTTCGTAAGCGCGTGGTCGTAATCGGCGGAGGCACGATCGCGACGCAAAAGGTGCGCGGGCTGCTCCCGTGCGGCGCCCATCCGATCGTTGTTATCGCACCAACGGTGCACGCCGTCATCAGGGAGCAGGCAGACGCTGGCCGAGTCACTTGGGAGGAGCGGGCGTACGTCGCGGGGGATCTTGCGGGCGCAGATCTCGCCTTCGCCGCGACGAACGATCGGTCGCTGAACGCGCAGGTGGCACGAGAGGCGCGCGACCGCGCCGTGCCCGTTTTGGCGGTGGACGATATCCCATTTTGCGACTTCATCGCTCCCGCCGTAGTGAAGCGCGGCCACTTGACGGTCGCCATCTCCACCTCAGGCCGTAGCCCAGCCCTCGCATCACACACCCGGCGCAAACTGGAGCGCGTCATCACACCGCAGTGGGGCGAGCTGCTTGATGTCGCGAGTGCAGTGCGGGACCGGCTCGGTTCGCACAAGTCGCAGGTCGATCCCGAGGCATGGCAACGAGCGCTGGACGACGAGGTCAAGCGCCTCATCTGGGCAGGCGACCGCGCTGGCGCCGAAGAACTGCTCTGGAACCGCATCGCTCCGGAGGTTGTGTAATGATCTCGGAACTATTCCCCCGGACGGGCCTGGTATCGCTCGTCGGCGCAGGCCCAGGCGATCCGGATCTGCTGACGATCAAGGCGTTTAAGCGGCTGGAGCGAGCGGACGCGGTCGTCCATGATCGGCTTATCGCCAGGGTGCTACTGGACCACGCACCACCGGATGCTACTCGGTACGATGTCGGAAAGATACCCGGGCGCCACGGCGCTGGGCGTCAGACCGAGATCAACGACTTGCTGATCCGGCTCGGGGCGGCGGGACTGCGCGTGGTCCGGCTCAAGGGCGGAGACCCGTTCGTGTTCGGCCGCGGTGGAGAGGAGGCGCTGGCGCTTACAGAGGCCGGCGTATCGTGGGAGATCATACCCGGCATCTCCTCTGCGCTCGCGGCGCCCGCGGCGGCTGGCATCCCCGTGACTCATCGGGGGTACAGCGGGTCCGTCACGGTAGCGACCGGCCACTCTCAAACCGGCGGCCATGCCGACGCAGGGCACGATTGGGGCGCACTCGCACGCATGCGCGGTACCCTCGTCTTTCTGATGGCAATGGAGAACCTCGACCTCATCGTCTATCGGTTGCTCGATGAAGGTCGCGACGGCAGGGAACCTGCGGCGTTGGTGCGCTGCGGTACGACGACGCGGCAGAAGGTACTGACCGGCACGCTCGGTGACATCACCGCTCGCGCCCGAGCACTGCGGCTACAGCCACCGGCTGTGCTCGTGATCGGCCCGACCGTCGCACTCGCACACGTGCTG
>JACDAU010000288.1 GCA_013695265.1 Chloroflexia bacterium | reverse complement strand
CCAGCGGTGATGGTCCAGCACTCGAACGTTGTTTCGAGTTCCTGCGTTGGAACCGTGTGGAAGTGGTCGAACACCCAGATGGAATCATAGCCCGCGCTCTCGGCCTGCTGGCCCACGCGGGTCATCGTCTCATACTGCTCGATCGGATCCTCGATCTCCGTGAGATCAAGCCTCCAGCCCTGGGGAACGAACACCCCAAACTTCACGGGGGTACTGCTGACTGTGGTTGCCATGTCTCCTCCTATAGCGTTGCGGCGGCGGGCCATACCAAAGGAGACTGCACCAGTGGCAGATGGCCTACCAGCCCATCCTGCTCCCTCTGCTGCATTATCGGTGCCAGAGTCCGTCCCACTCCCACTTGCGCCGTTGTGCGTTATAGTACAACGCAGGCAGGGAACTCGCGCCAGACACCGATCCAGGGCGCACCCGTTCACAGCACAGGGGCTACGGAACATGTTACTGCGACGTATCTATGACGACTCGCTCGCGCAGGCCAGCTACCTTGTCGGCTCCGACAACGGCGATGCTCTCGTGCTTGATCCGAATCGCGACGCGGACCAGTACATCCGCCTGGCGACGAGCCTCGACCTGCACATCGTCGCTGTGGCGGAGACCCATATCCACGCGGACTTCGTGTCCGGCGTGCGCGAGCTAGCCGCGAGTACGGGAGCGCGGCTGATGCTCTCCGATGCAGGTCCGCCCGAGTGGAAGTACGCGTTCGCGGCGCAGGCCGGTGCGACGCTCCTGCGCGATGGGGACGTTATTGAGATCGGTGAGGTACTCGTCCGCGCGATGCACACGCCCGGACACACGCCGGAACACCTCTCCTTCGTGCTCAGCGATACGGCGGCCACGGAGCAGCCGATGGGGATATTCACGGGCGACTTCGTGTTCGTAGGCGACGTTGGCCGACCTGATCTGCTGGAGACCGCCGCGGGCGTCGCGGGGTCCAAAGAGAAGAGCGCGCGGCAGTTGTACGCGTCCCTCCAGCGATTCCGCACCCTGCCGGAGTACGTGCAGGTGTGGCCGGGTCATGGTGCTGGCAGCGCGTGCGGCAAGGCGCTCGGCAATGTGCCACAGACAACCGTCGGGTACGAGCAGCGATTCAGTTGGGCGTTCGCCGTGCGCGAGGAGGACGAGTTCGTCCGCCGGGTGCTCGACGGCCTGGTTGCGCCGCCCCGATACTTCGCGCAGATGAAGCGCGTCAACCAGCAGGGTCCCGCCCCGCTCGCGTCGCTGCCAGACCCGCAGGAACTCG
The DNA here is from genome assembly GCA_013695265.1 of Chloroflexia bacterium. Lineage (GTDB taxonomy): Bacteria > Chloroflexota > Chloroflexia > Thermobaculales > Thermobaculaceae > JACDAU01. The sequence goes on along the minus strand of JACDAU010000288.1, from coordinate 821 downwards.
CGCCCGCGAGCATCGGCGACGCCCTGCGAGCCGGCACGATGGTCGTGGACACACGCCCGGCGCAGGCATACGCCGCCGGTCACATCCCCGGCACGCTGAACATACCCGCCGGTCCGGCTCTCGTAACGTGGGCGGGCGCGCTGCTACCCTACGATGAGCCACTCGCGCTCATCACCGAGCCGGAGCATGCCGGGCCGGTCACGACCCGGCTGCGCCTTATCGGCCTCGACGACATCAGCGGATACTGGACACCCGAGGTGTTCCGCGCGTGGGAGGCGGACGGCCGCGCCCTGGAAACCGTACGGAAGCTGGATCCTGCCGGTCTCCAGCAGATGATGCGAGATAACGAGGTCGCGGTCCTTGATGTGCGGGGGGGAGATGAGTACCAGGCGGGCCACATCCCTGGCAGTTTGCATATCCCGCTCGCCCAACTTGAGCTCCGGATTGGGGAGATCCCGGATAGCCGACCCGTGGCGGTCCACTGCCAGGGAGGAACTCGCTCGGCCATCGCCGCGAGCCTGCTGCTACGGCAGGGGAGAACCGACGTTCTGGACCTGTCCACCGGCTTCGGGGGTTGGCAAGCGGCGGATCCGTAGGCGTTATACTTACTCCGGCTGAATGGTAGTGCATCTGTCATTCCGAGCCCAGGGTCATGTCAAAGTCCGTCCCGCACACCTCCGCGGGCCACTTGCATGTCTTGGCCGACCCCGAAACGGTCCTTCGAGCCGCGTCCGTGCAGCGTCACACCACTCAACCGTCGCGTCCACTGCCCAGAATCGGCGGCCACACCGTCAGTGCCACGACTTTGACATCGCCCTGCT
>JACDAU010000281.1 GCA_013695265.1 Chloroflexia bacterium | reverse complement strand
CATCAACACGGTGCATCTCGCGTTCGAACCAGCCGTCACGGGCGCGCTCCTGCTGGATCGCCAGGCAATCCGCGCGGGAGAGCGGACATGCGACGCGCTGTGCATCTTTTTGTGCGACCAGCACCGCCCGCTCCGTTTGAAGTTTCTGATGGCGCGACTGAGCCGCCCGCTCCCGCTGCGCCAGTTCCTCGACCGAGCCCGCGAGCAGTTCTATCGCCGGCGTGACACTCGACTGTGCCTGGAGGTCCAGAACTTTTCCCTCAGTTGTGTTGAGCTGACCCTTGAGTCCCGTGGCGGACTCCTCCAGCCTTTTCGCCTGCTCAGTAGCCTGCCTGGCGAGCAGGCCTTGCTCGCTCGTTTCCCGCATTCGCTCCTGCAGAGCCGGCGCCTTCTCCGCCATGGGCTGCAGCCCGGTGATGCGGCGCAACTCCGCGTTGGTCTCCTTCGCTTCCTGCTCGCCTTGCACGAGTTGCTCGCGCTGGGCGATGAGATCCTTCTCCATGCGAGGCAGCTCAAGCATTACACCTTCGAGCGCGTGCGTCCGCTTGCCGAGGTCCGTCGCCTCGGACGCGCGTGCCTCCAGCTCCGGCAGGCGGAGCGACACCGCTTCCGCCTCCGCGATGCTTTGCGCCACGGATTCCAGATCCGCCGCCGTGCGCTCCAGTTCATGCCGTCGCCGGTCCAGCTCAGTTGTAAGGTGGCGTTGCTGCTCGTGCCGGGGCCGCAGATCCACAAGGCGGTCTCGCGCGTCGGTGTGCAGTCGGTGCCCGCGTGCCGAGGCCGCGACGGTCTCGTGTGCCCGCCAGGCCTGCTCAACGCTCACCGACGCCTGTTGGTGCTGCTCGCTTACCCGCTGGATCGTCTGCCGCAGCGCGCCCACGGTGTGCCGCAGCTCCAGGATGCGGCGCTCCGAAATCTCCAGCGCCGCTACATGTTCGTCCTCCCGCTGCTTCCGCTCGCGGCGATCGGCCAGATTCTTCGCGTCGAGCACGATCTGCTCGTGCGCCGCGTTCATCGCCTCGGTGATCTGAGGGATCTTACCCGCATCCACGCCGTGCGTTGCGGCACGGGCCTGTTCGTCGTGCACCCGGTTCTCCAGGTGGCGGTTCGTTTCCCGCAGCGATTCCGCCGCGTCGCTGTACTCGTTCACCCGCAGGATCGGGTCAAAAGCGTCCTTGCGCTTCTCCGCGCTTTGCAAAAACGGCGCGGTGAGACTGCCCTGCGGCACCCCGACGGCGTTCTCGAACAGGACCGAAGGCGCCGCCGAGTCCTCCGTACCGAGCGCGCGCTGGAGCCACTCGCGGACATCCACAGCGCCTTCTGCCAGTCGCGCGCTGATCTCCGGGTCGAACACGTACCAGTGCGGCGCGCGGCCACCCGCGTTGCGGATGACCTCATACTCCCGGCCATCGCGCGCCAGGAACAGCACCGACACCTGCGCCGCCGTCGTACCGTCGCGCCGGAACTTCTCCTGGCTGTACGGCAGCGAGTTGAAGAGCGCCCAGCCAATGGCCTCAACAATCGTCGTCTTACCCGCGCCGTTCTCGCCACAGATACAGTTTGTACCGTGCGCGAAGCGGACCTCGACTTCCCTGTAGCTCTTCACGTTCGAGAGTTGTACGCGGAGGATCCTCATGGCAGACCTCCCGCCCGCTCAATGCCCCGCTCCAGCAACGTCACGATCTCTTCGGGCGGCAGCTTCTGAAGCGCCGAGTCCTTCACTTCCTGGACGCTTTGCGCCCACTCTGCGGCGTGACGCTCATATCGAGAGTCACCCGCGAGAAGCTGCTGGAACACCTGCAACTCCAGCGCCCGGCGGTCTATTTGCCCATCGGGGCCGAGCGTCCCTTCGAAGCTCTGCCCCACACGCACCGTGCTGTTCTTGACGCGCACCACGAGCGGATCCCAACGCTCTCGCACATCGGTTTCCAGCCGGTCTAGCTTGAGCGCGTCGTCCGCGAACTGCAGCGTGCCAACGAGCGTCACATCGAGCACGGGCCGCGCGGCAGTGCCGTCTATCAACGTGCGCTCGATCTCTCGCAGCGCGACCTGTTCGAGGCTTTCCGGGGTCGTGCACGCCTCGACATGGACGAAGACCCGGTGAAACGGTCGACGAGGGTTGATGTGGTGTTGCACGTGAAGCAGCGTCCGGCTCTCCGTGTCGGCCTCGACAACGTAGTAGCCGCGATCCCACTGAGTTTCCTCCGAGGAGACGGTCTCAAGCGAGCCGGGGTTGTACGCCCATCCACCAAAGTCGTAGCGCTTGTGGATATGTCCGAGCGCGAGGTACTCGCAGTATGGCCGCAACATCTCGAGCTGCGTGCCGCTGAGGCCGCCGGTGGAGCGCGGTATCTGCCCCTCCATTCCCTCATGCAGCATCACGATGCCAAACGGACGCTCCGCCTCGCCCGCGAGCTGATCTGCGACGCGTTGCAGCACCTGGGGCGCGCTCGCGCCGTAGTACTTGATGCCGTAGATGCGCGCGGGGCCGATGTCGACGTACCCGCCCGTCCGCTCGTGCGGGTCCCAGGGCGCGAGCGTGGAGAGCCCAGCCGAGTCGTCCGGCTCCAGCAGGTAAAGCAGGTCGTTGGTCGAAAGAAAGGAGAGCCAGGTCATGTTCAAGTTGTAAAACGCGCGCTCGTGGTTGCCCTCGACGCAGAGCGTGGGGATACCTGCCACCTTGAGTGTGGTGAGCAGGTCGAACGCCTGCGTCATAGTTCGGGGGTCCACGGCGCGCTTGTGAAAGAGGTCGCCCGCGATGAGCACAAAGTCCACGCGCTCGCGGATGGCGTGCTCGCAGACGTGCTGAAACGCCCGCGCGAAGTCGTCCGCCCGCTGGGCGCTGCCGTACTGCTGATATCCCAGGTGAACGTCCGCAGTGTGAATCCATCGGATCTTCAAGGGTGTGTCCCCTTCTATGTGGGACCAAGTGTAGCAGCGGGGCGGTCGAGTTGGTACGGGCGCGGCATCCCGCCGGCGGGTGCGGACGCGTCCGGCGGGGGCAGCTATGGTGACACCCGGGCACTTAGCGTCGCTACTGGTGCGCGTGGTCGCAGACGTGCTTGAAGGCGCGCGCGAAGTCGTCCGCCCGCTGGGCGCTGCCGTACTGCTGATATCCCAGGTGAACGTCCGCAGTGTGAATCCATCGGATCTTCAAGGG
>JACDAU010000275.1 GCA_013695265.1 Chloroflexia bacterium | reverse complement strand
GGTCACAGCGACACAGTAACGCTGCGGGGCTCTTCGGCTATCGGTGCTTCCAGGGTATATCGAAATCACTGGTCTCGCCGGCGCCCGTGCAACGCAGCAACCGTAGCAAGTCCCCCTTCTGCACGATCTGGAAGCACGTGTACTCGATCACCCGGTCCGAGCCGTGCCTGTCCTGAGTGCTGTCCGCGATGAGCAGGACCTCCTTGCCCTTGCCTGCGTACCGGAGATCTAAGGAGATAGGATCACCCTCCTGGGTGTAGGACAGCACGCTCCATCGAGCGGGCTTGCCGCTTCGGTATGCATGGACGAACCGCGTGCGCCTTTCCGGCTCGTTTACCTGGCCGTCTAGCTGAACCTCGGAAGTGCCGAAATCGGTGAGATCGTCCGCGGTCGCCGGAGGCGAGTCCTCTCGTGTCTTCGCAAGCTGCGTCTCCAGGTACCCAACGCTCTTGCCGCGCAGCTCCCGCACCCAACTCGGCACAACATCGCTCTCCTTGACTACGGGTCGAAGCTTTCCCTCATCCACCCCATAGCGCCCGAGCGGGGAGACCACCAGGTAGGTTCCTGTCTCGTCCAACTTCGGCTGGACAAAGAGCACGTAGTCCTCGCACTGCCGATAGGGAGGATCGTTCTCGTCGTACTGCCCCTCGGTCCAGCCCCAGAAGAGCCTGATGTTGCGATCGGGGACGCCCTGGAGTAGCCTAACGACCTGCAGGGTGACGCGACGACTGCCGAAACTCGTCTGCCGCGCGTCTTCCGGGGCCCGCTCCACCCCCGTCACCCGCACCAGCACGACCGCCGTGGCTCGCTCCTCGGCCTCCGCCAGCGTCGCCGGCCAGAACTCCCATTGGGCGATCGGCGAGGCGATCAGCGACGGTTGGTCTGCAGGCTCTGGCGGGCCGGCGGCGCAACCGGTTTCGCCAGTATCTGTGCCCGCGAAACGCGGCCCCAGCAATTCCGTCAATAAGTCGAGTACGGCCTTGTCGGGCCCGATGTACAACACCAGCAATCGCTCCTTGCGAAAGAAGTGTGGCTCCCCTGTCCACAAAATACTCGTTGTGTTCGGCTGCCCATCCGGCCCAATGTTCTTCGCATCCTCTTCCGCCGCCCGCAGGCCATCCGTCCCGAGGTCGGTATCGTCGTAGTTATACACCTGCAATTCGGCGTGGTACTTCAGTCCGCGTCCACTAACGCGGAGCACCGTGCCCTCGGCCCTCAAGAAGGGCTGACGGACGTCGGTGACGGGCACGACTTCATACTCCCGCGCCCTCAGGTGGTCGACGAAGCTGACGTGGTCCCTGAGCGGCCCCCCGTGGCTGAATCCCTCCGCACCCGTCGTCACGATGCGCGGGTGCTCGGCGGGCTCGGGCTGCTGGGTCCCGGCTGGGCGTGGAACTGCCGTGCTCGTGGGAGTCCGTGCAGGTAGAGACTGCCCGCAGGCCGCAATCACGACCACGATTGCTATGAACCAGCCCCGTCGTATCATGCCATCCTCCGTAGCGCTTGGGCGCGACTTAATCTTGCCCCCGCCAACACCGTGTGTCTCTACTGGATAGAACGACGAGCCAGTGCTGGAAGTTCCCCTCATCACACCGACCGCGCCTGTGCCCTCGGTGACTGTCACCCCGACGCTGTTTCGGACAGGTCCGCCGTTCTGATGCCGGACCGTTGGACGTAGTCAAAGCAGGGTCAACGGCTTGCATCTTGCGACCGTTTGTTTCGATTGGTCGACGGCGAGTTCGGCTAAAGGAACACGACGAGAGGCGGGATCCACTCGTTGGATGCAGAACAGAAAACCGGGAGGTCACGTACGTTGGAGTATCGCAGTTTAGGACGAACAGGTGTGCAGGTCAGTGAGTTGTGCCTCGGGTGCATGATGTTTGGCGGCCGCACAGAGGACGATGACTCGGCAGATATTATTGACCGCTTCCTCGACGCGGGCGGGAATTTTCTCGACACCGCGAACGTGTACACGCGCGGACGCAGCGAGGAGGCGACGGGTAAGGCGCTGAAGCGCAACGGCAAGCGTAACAAGGTCGTTCTAGCCACAAAGGTGCACGGCGCGATGGCGGACGACGATCCGAACGCGCAGGGGAACAGTCGCAGGCACATCATCGAACAGTGCGAGGCGAGCCTCCGCCGCCTGCAAACGGACTACATCGACCTCTATCAGATCCACCGCCCAGATTCGCAGATTCCGATCGACGAGACGTTGCGCGCGCTCGACGACCTTATCCGCGCTGGTAAGGTGCGCTACGTCGGCACGAGCACGTATGCCGCCTGGCAGCTCGTCGAGGCGCTCTGGGTCGCCAAGGAGCTTGGCCTGAACCGCTTCGTGTGTGAGCAGCCGCCGTATCACCTGCTCGACCGCCGCATTGAGCGGGAGTTAGTGCCGTTTGCGCAGACGTATGGCTTCGGGATCATTCCGTGGTCCCCGCTCGCTGGCGGTTTCCTGACCGGTAAGTATCAACGTGGCGGGGAGCTGCCGGAGGACTCTCGCTATGGCCAGCAGCCTCAGCGCGGCGGGCGTGATACCCTGGTCGAGGCCGCATTCGATGTGCTTGATGTCGTTGAGAAACTTGCCAAGAAGCAGGGCTGCTCGCCGAGCCAGATCGCGCTCGCCTGGGTGAAGAACCAGCCAGCCATCACGAGCCCTATTATCGGGCCGCGCACGATGGAGCAGTTGGAGGATAACCTCGGAGCGGCGAACGTGCAGCTCGCGGAAGAGGAAATGGATCAGTTGAATGAGGTATCGCTGCCCGGTCGGGCCGTGGTGCCGTACTACGAGGCGGACTTCGGACCGCATCTCGTGCGTGTTGTGGCCTAGTTCGCGCCGCGTTCATGAAGGAGCCTGCTGGGCACGAACGCCTGGCAGGCTCTCGTTTTGCGGTGTACATGAGGGGGACGGAGCATGAGTAACATGGTTGTATGGGGCATACTCGGAACCGGCAGTATCGCGCGGACCTTCGCTCGCGGGGTCCAGGGCTCGCGGACTGGCGAACTGGCCGCAGTGGGCAGCCGCACACAGGAGTCCGCCAATGCCTTCGGCGAGGAGTTTGGGCTGGCTCGCCGGCACGGCTCCTACGAGGAGCTATTGGCGGATGAAGCGGTTCAGGCTGTGTACATCGCCACACCGCACCCGATGCACGCGGAGTGGGCCATCAAGGCCGCAGAGGCCGGCAAGCACATCCTCTGCGAGAAGCCGGTCGCCCTGAACTACCCCGAGGCGATGGCGGTCGTGGAAGCGGCTCGCGAGCACGATGTCTTCCTGATGGAAGCGTTTATGTACCGCTGCCACCCGCAGACCGCGAAGCTGGTAGAGCTGGTGCGGGACGGAGCCATTGGCGAACTGCGCACTATGCAGATCACGTTCAGTTTCGACAGTGGCTACAACGTCGAAGGACGCATGCTGCGGGCGGAACTCGGCGGCGGCGCTATCCTCGACGTCGGCTGCTACTGCGCGTCGATGGCTCGTCTCCTGGCGGGCGCGGCGTCGGGTAAGCCGTTTGTGGAGCCGGAGGAACTTCGAGCGGTGGCGCACATCGGCGAGGAGACCGGCGTTGACCACTATTCGTCGGCCGTCGTGAAGTTTCCGGGTGGGATCGTCGCGCAACTCAGCACCGGAGCTCAGGTAAACCAGGAGAGCGTCGTGCGCATGTATGGCTCCGAAGGCTGGATCCATGTATCCTCACCGTGGATACCCGGAAAAGCAGGCGAACCAGTTTCGCTGTTCTTGCACCGAAAGGGCGCAGCGGCGCCAGAGGAGATCGTGATTGCAGCTGATATGGGGCTGTATGCGCTGGAGGCTGATACCGTCGCTCGGCACCTGGAGAATCGTGAGGCAGCGCCGCCCGCGATGACGTGGGAAGATACGCTCGGCAATATGCAGATGCTCGACCAGTGGCGCGCGGCAATTGGGCTGGTGTACCCGATGGAGCAACCGGAGAGACAGAAGTCGCCGGTGCACGGCAGGACCCTTTCCGTTCGCCCGGATTACAACATGAAGTACGGACAAATCGAGGGCATCGAGAAGCCTTTGTCACGCCTGGTGATGGGCGTCGACAACCAGCGCACGATGCCCATGCTCGCGGTGATGCTCGATGACTTCTTTGAGCGCGGCGGTAACACGTTTGACACCGCGTATATATACGGTGGCGGTGCTCTGGAGCGTCTGCTGGGACGGTGGGTGCGGAACAGGGGGATTCGCGAGCAGGTCGTGATTCTCGACAAGGGTGCACACACACCGTACTGCACGCCGGAGGACGTCACCAAGCAACTGCTGGAGAGCCTGGATCGCCTGCAAATGGAGTACGTGGACATCTACATGCTCCATCGGGACAACCCGGAGTACCCTGTGAGTGCCTTTGTGGACGTGTTGAATGAGCATCATCAGGCGGGACGTATCGGGGTGTTCGGCGGGTCGAACTGGTCCATACAGCGGGTAGAGGAGGCAAACTACTACGCGGCACAGAACGGTCTGAAAGGCTTCAGCGCAATGAGCAACAACTTCAGCCTCGCTCGAATGGTCGATCCCGTCTGGGGGGGATGCATCTCAGCGTCCGACCCGGACTCCCGGGCCTGGCTCGCGCAGCACCAGATGCCGATCATGCCGTGGTCCAGTCAGGCACGCGGCTTCTTCACGGGCCGGGCGCACCCTGATGATCGCTCCGATGAGGAGCTCGTGCGGTGCTGGTATAGCGACGACAACTTTCAGCGCCTGGAACGGGTCAATCAGATGGCGGCGGAGCGGGGCGTTTTGCCCATCAACATCGCGCTCGCCTACGTACTCTGCCAGCCTTTCCCAACGTTTCCCCTGATCGGTCCGCGTGCCCTCGCCGAAACCCGGACATCGCTGCCCGGCCTGGACATCGAGCTTTTGACTGAGAACCTGCGGTGGCTCAACCTGGAGCAGTGAGGGTTCGTTCGCGTCGTTATACGAAAACCGGTTGAACCCTACCGCATGTCATCCCGAACTCCGTGAGGGATCCGTAGACCCTACCACGGCTTCCTCGCAGGCTCGGAATGACAGATACACAACAACCACTCAGCCGCAGTTGGAATTAGACGGCCGTGGTATCTGCGCGTTATTCTGGAAACCGCCGCCTCTCTTCACGGCGTTGCAGAAGTCGGTCGAGGAGCGCTTGATACTCCTCCACGGTGTGCCTCTGTCGCCCCCTCCGGGAGTCCCAGTTGCGACCTTTCTCCGCGTTGCACGAGGGGTGCGTTACACCGAGGTTCGACGGATCGTTCGTTCCGCCGCGCGACCTCGGGACGATGTGCTCCAGATTCGCCCCAACCCCGGTCGGCTCGTCGAAGCTGAGGTTACCGTTGCAGATGAGGCACTTGCCGATCCACTGGGAACCACTGCGCGCGAAGGTATAGTCGCTGGCTGCTGTCTCTATGAGTAACCGATTCATATCACATTGTACTTGAGGGTGCTCATCCAGACTCCCGAAAAGCCGTGCTATAATGAGCGCAATCTCGCAGTGAAAACGGTGTTACGTGTCGTCTGATCAGTACCCAAAACCCGCAGTAACAGTCGATATTCTCGTCCTGTCGTGGGACGGAGCCTTTGCCTCGCTCCTATTCATACGGCGGGGAGCTGAGCCGTATGAGGGATTCTGGGCGCTGCCTGGTGGATTTCTGGAGCTGGAAGAGACGCTACAGCAGGCGGCGCTGCGGGAGCTGGAAGAGGAGACGGGACTGCGGCCGGATGCGGTGCTGCCGGGCCCGGTGTTCGACGCCGTTCATCGGGATCCCCGTGGCCGGGTTATCAGTGTTCCCCATGTGGCCGTTGTTCTCGCGGAAGATGTTGAACTGCATCATGGGTCCGATGCGAGCGATGCAGAGTTCTTCCCGCTATCTGCCCTGCCGGAGCAACTAGCCTTCGACCATTTTGACATCATCGCGACGATGCGTCCAGTTGCTGCGTGGGAGCTGCGCCAGGGACACCTCGCTCCAACTATGAGCGGTGAAGCAAGGGAGCGGATAGCACAGATGATTCAGAGCGACGTGCCGGTGGTCGGTCCAACAGCCCTGGAGATCCGGTGACCGTTTTCGATCGCGAGCGTCTGGACCCGGCCACCTTCAAGCTCGATGTGGCGCGTATGCGGGAGGGGTGGTACAGCGATAAGTACTTTTCCAACCTGGTTGGGCTGCTATTGTCTCTGGGGCAGGATGGCCATGCTATCGACTGGAGTGAGGAGACGATCCACACTTATGGCCCCGTATCCGCCCGGGACGTAGGGAATACGGTAGTGGAAATGCAGATCTTTACCCGCCGGGAGCCATACGCGATCATTGTGGGCGTTGATAAATCGCTGGCGATGCTCCGGCAATGCACAGGATATTTCACTGACGACGGCGTCTTTGTCAACACATTTGATACGTTGCAGGTCGAGGCGGTGCACGACGGCCATTTCGCGAAGTTCGGAGGAAATCCGCAGGTTGTGTCTCCGGTCCTTCGCGTGCGTGGTCGATACCGCGACTTTGCCATGCTCGAGACGCCGATTCTCGGCACGCTGACGCGAGCGTCGCGCGTAGCGACAAACGTGTACGAGACGTTGCGCGCCGCGAACGGCAAGACGGTCCTGTTTTTCCCTGCGCGCTTCGACGCACACGAAGTTCAGGCCGCAGATGGGTATGCATATAGCATTGCCGTGCAGTCGTTCAACCAGCGGTATACGATGGACGCCGGAATCAGCGTCAGCACGGATGAACAGGGGAGCTGGTGGGGCGGTCTGGGCGGCGGCACAGTCGCACACGCCGCCAT
>JACDAU010000272.1 GCA_013695265.1 Chloroflexia bacterium | reverse complement strand
CGGGTGCTGGCATCCCCGGCTCAGATCCCTCCGCGCGTGCGGGCACACGCACTCCGCGGCGCCGGCGTGTTGGCCTGGGCGCAGACCGACTTCGAGGAAGCCGTGCCGCTAATGGAGCAGAGCATCGCGCTGTTTCGCGGGGTGGGGGACGCCGACGGCACCGCCAACGCGCTGAGCAACATGGGGACCATCCTCAGCAGCCGGGGTGACTACGAGGGGGCTCAACGCAGGCAGGAGGAAGGGCTGGCCCTCAACCGCGCGCTCGGGAACAAGCGTGGCCTGTCCCTCAGCCTCGCCAACCTCGGCGACACTGCCTATTACCTCGGCGACCACGAGGCGGCCAGGCAATACTGGGAGGATACCTTGCCGCTGGACCGAGAGCTGGGAGATCTGCACGGCGTCGCGATCACTATCAACAATCTGGGGCTGCTGGCTCGGGACATCGGAGACCTGAACCTCGCGAGGGCACGCATCGACGAGGCGGTGGATCTCTTCCGCCAACTGAACGCAAAGTCTGCGCTGGCACAGGCACTGGAGGGCCTGGCGGACGTCCATGCACACCGATGCGAGTACGAGCGGGCTGCGAGCCTGCTCCGGGAGAGCATTACCGTTCACCACGAGTTGGAATCCCCGCAGGGTATCGCTTTCTCCCTGGACGCGTCCGCGAAGCTGGCTGCGGCGCAAGCACAGCCCGAGCGGGCCGCGCGACTTTTTGGCGCCGCAGACGGCCTGCGCGAGGCTTCCGGCGCGGTGCTCTCACCCGGCGACGGTGCGAACCTGCAGCCCTCGATAGATGCGGTTCGCTCCACGCTGGGCGCGGACGGGTGGTCCGCTGCGTGGGCCGCGGGGAAGGCGATGACCCAAGAGCGGGCTATTGAGTACGCGCTGTCGCTGCCGGAGCCTTCCCCACATCGCCTGATGACACTTCAGGAAGCGTCGACCGAGACGTCAACCACCGCCCTCACCCGTCGGGAGCGGGAGATAGCCGGGCTCGTGGCTCAGGGCCTGACCAACCGCCAGATCGCCGAGCAGTTAGTGCTCTCTACACGCACCGTGGACGTACACACATCTAACATCATGCGCAAACTGGGTCTGCACAGCCGCGCTCAGGTCTCCGCCTGGGCAACCAAAGTGAGCCTTCCGCCGACCTCTTCGTAGAGACATTCCCCTCGCGGCCCTCCACCTTCACGCCGTGTCCTCATAAGCCGCACCGAAAGATATGCCCACTCGGAGGGGGAGGCGGTCTGCCCGCTCTGGTCGAAAGTACGTATACGTATCCTGGGCTGACCGACCGAATCCGGCTCTCAGCTAACTGCCGGCTAATCGACGCCTTCTATCATCGGCGTATGATGACCAATGAAGCCAACGTCCTCGCAGACCACGCCCCTCCCAAGCGCTACAACTCCTTCCTGCTGCGCTGCTGGCACGTAGGACGAGGGGAGCTGCGTATCAAGCTGGAGCACATCCAGTCCGGCACCTCCACGCAGGTGGATACATACGAAGCGGCGCTCGCCTGGCTCACCGAGCACTGCGCCGCACTGCACGAGCCCGACGAACCGCCATAGAAGCGTTGCATGGAGGATCCGATGACACCAGTCGTCCGATAGAGAAAGGAAGCACACTAAATGAAGACACACACAGGTGCCCGGTCGAGGTATATAAGTAGCCTACTCCTGCTTGCGCTGTTGGCGACAGCGCTCCTCGGTATGGCAGAGCCCGCGGGGGCGTCTATGCCAGGCGACAACGGCAAGATCGCATACGTGACCACCCGCAACGGCGCATATGAGATCTACGCGATGAACACGGACGGTACCGGGCAGACGAGGCTCACCAACAGCACGGAGTACGAGGAGAACCCCGCTTGGTCCCCGGACGGGTCCAAGATCGCATACGATGGCAATGGTATCCGGGTAATGAATGCAGATGGCACGGGGCAGACATCTATGGCCTGGGGCAACAGAGGCGACTCGACATGGTCTCCGGACGGAACGAAGATCGCGTACGGGCGCGATAGCCAGATCTGGGTCAGGAACGCGAACGGTGGTGAGGAGACAAACCTCACTAACAACTTTATTGTAGCGGATGTTGTCAGCCCCGCCTGGTCCCCGGACGGGTCCAAGATCGCGTACGCGACCAACCGCGACGGCGACTTCGAGATCTACGTTATCAACACCGACGGCAGCGGCGTGACGAGGCTTACCAGCAACGGGATCGCTGACGGTCGCCCCGACTGGTCGCCGGACGGATCCAAGATAGTGTTCACGAGCTATGCTTACGGCGACTACGACCCACCCGAGATCTACGTGATGAACGCGGACGGAAGCGGGCAGACAAACCTCAGCAGAAACTCGTCCTATGATCACTATCCCGCCTGGTCCCCCGACGGGTCGAGGATCGCGTTCGCCAGCTATCGCGGTGGGCCTCTGGATATCTACACGATGAATCCGGATGGCAGCGGCGTGACGAGGATCACCCGCGATGGATCGAATAACTTCCAGCCCGCATGGC
>JACDAU010000263.1 GCA_013695265.1 Chloroflexia bacterium | reverse complement strand
GCCCTTGATGTCCGCAATGAAGGCCACCCCGCACGAGTCGTGCTCGAAGCGCGGATCATACAGTCCGGTGGGGTGGGGCGCTGCCGGAAGGATATCGTTTGCCAGATAATGATTATGCCGGTCACTGCTCAAACTCTTCACTCAATCCCTGAAACAATGTGGACGTCAGCTATCGCCGGTAAAGGCGCGTATTGGCTTGTTGATCTCGTGCTTCATCGTACCTTTCTCCTTGCCGCCCAGGCCGGACGTTCCTGCCTCGTGGTGGGATGGTTCCGGGCAGACTGTGGTGCGAGGCGTGTCCTCAAGTTAGATCCGGTCCACCCCACCATGTGCCACAATCCGCTGCAGTGCATGGTGCGAACCGCGACTACCTCACGCACCCATTGTGCGAGTATACCGAAGCATGATACAAACCGTTACCTGGCGCGCTAATACACGCTGGACAGCCATTCCCGGTAGCACTCATCCTGCCCACGAACCGCCCGGAAGTATGCCTCTTGCAGCCGCAGGGTGATCTCTCCTGGCGCCCCCGAACCGACTACGCGCCCGTCTACCTTTGTGACGGGGGACACCTGCACGCCCGTTCCGCAGAAGAACACCTCCTCCGCAACGTACAGCTCCGAGCGATCCACCTCGCGCTCTACGACCTTCAGCCCGAGCGTCTCCCGCGCCACCTGCATGACAGCCTGGCGGGTAATACCCTCAAGGATATCCGAGGTGACCGGCGGTGTTACCAACACCCCGCCACGGACGAGAAAGACGTTGCACGAGGAGCCCTCGGAAACGTGACCATCCGCCGTCAGGAAGATCGCCTCGTCGAACCCGGCCTGGTGCGCGTCGTCCACCGCGAGCGCGCTGTTGATGTATGCGCCAGTCACCTTCGAGCGGGCGGGAATCGCGTTGTCGCTGATGCGCCGCCACGAGGAGACGCAGACGCTGAGGCCTGCGGTGATGTCGACGTAGTTGCCGAACGGGAACGTGAAGATCGCGAACTCATCAGGCACCCCGGTGAGCGCGAGCTTGATCGATGCGCCACCCTTGAAGGCGAGCGGGCGGATGTACACGTCTTCGCGGTACTCGTTGCGCCGCAGGATTTCCAGCGTCACCTCACACAGTTTCTCCACCGGCGCCGGCAGGGCGATCTTGAGCATGCGGCAGCTTTGCGCCATCCGGTCAAAGTGCTCCCGCAGCTTCAGCACATACAACTGCTCAAGCTCCGCGTTCCAGTAGGCGCGGATGCCCTCGAAGCACCCCGTGCCGTAGTTCAGGGCGGGCGCCGCAACGCTCACTTTCGCGTCGCGCATTGGCCGGATTGCACCGGCGAAGTAGCACAGGCTATCCTCCAGGCTCCACGCTTTGAGCGGAAGGGAGTCCTCGGTTGCTGCGGCTGATTGCGTGTGGATGGCGCGTGCCATGATCACTCCTCCGTTATGTAAACGAAATGGCGTTATGCGAAGGCCGGTTCCGTCGTGGGCAGGATCGGCCGGCGATTCTCCTCGAACGCCGAGATATCGTCCGCGTACTGCATGGTCAGGCCGATGTCGTCGAGGCCGTTGAGCAGACGGTGCTTGACGAAGGGGTCGATTTCGAAACGCGCGCGAATATCCCCCGCCTCAACCGTCTGACCCTCTAGTTCTATGCGGCACTCCGTCTCGGGCTGGTCCACCGCCACGCGCATGAGGCGCTGGACGACCGGCTCGTCGAGCGGCACGCAGAGCAGGCCGATCTTCGCGCTGTTATTCTGAAAGATGTCCGCGAAGCTCGGGGCGATGATTGCCGCAAAGCCAGCATCCTGCAGGCCCCAGGGCGCGTGCTCTCGCGAAGACCCACAGCCGAAGTTTGCACCGGTCACAAGCACGCGCGCGGCCTGGTACTCAGCGCGGTTCAGGATAAACTCCGGATCCTTGCGCCAGTCATAAAACGTGAACGGCCCGAAGCCGCTGCGCTCTATCCGCTTCAGGAACTGCTTGGGCATGATCTGGTCTGTGTCCACGTTTGCGCGGTCGAGCGGCGCCATCGTGACGGTGATGCGCGTTACGGGATTCATCGATCCACCTCCCAGTCGCGGATGTCCACGAAGTGTCCCACGACGGCTGCGGCGGCGGCCATCTGCGGCGAGAGCAGGTGCGTGCGCCCGCCGACGCCCTGCCGCCCCTCGAAGTTGCGGTTCGAGGTGGAGGCGCTGCGCTTGCCCGGTGCGAGAATGTCCGGGTTCATCCCGAGGCACATCGAGCACCCGGCATCGCGCCACTCAAAGCCGGCCGCAACGAAGACGCGGTCGAGTCCCTCCCGCTCGGCCTGCGCCTTGACCTGCATGGAGCCCGGCACCACCATCGCGTTGACGGTGCTCGCCACCGTGCGACCGTCGATGACTTTCGCGGCGGCTCGCAGGTCCTCAATGCGGCCGTTCGTGCACGAGCCGATGAAGACGGTATCGACGGGCACGTCCGTAATCAACGTGCCTGGCTCCAGCGCCATATAGCGCAGGGCACGCACGATCTGCTCGCGCTGCTCCGGTGTCTCGCCCTCGTCCGGATGGGGCACACGACCGGTTACCTGCACGGACTGACCGGGGTTCGTGCCCCAGGTGATGAACGGCGCAAGCTCCGCAGCGTCGATCTCGACAACCGTATCGAACCGCGCGTCCTCATCCGTCGGCAAGCTGCGCCACTCGTCCAGCGCGCGCTCCCAGTCCGCAGCGCGCGGGGCGTGGGTGCGGCCCTCGACGTACGCAAAGGTGGTGTCGTCGGGCGCGATCATTCCGGCGCGCGCGCCCGCCTCGATGGACATGTTGCAGACGGTCATCCGCTCTTCCATCGAGAGTCCGCGAATCGCCTCGCCGCGATACTCGACGGTATGCCCGTTGCCGCCACCGACGCCGATGCGCTCGATGATGGCGAGGATCAGATCTTTCGCGGTCACACCTGTTGGGAGTTGTCCCTTCACCTCAATCGCCATCGTCTTCGGGCGGCCCTGCAGCAGCGTCTGCGTCGCGAGCACGTGCTCGACCTCGCTGGTGCCGATCCCAAACGCGAGCGCGCCGAACGCCCCGTGGGTGGCGGTGTGGCTGTCGCCGCACACGATCGTCATCCCCGGCTGTGTTAGCCCAAGCTCCGGCCCGATCACGTGCACGATGCCCTGGCGCTCGTCCCCCATACCGTAAAGCGGTACGCCAAAGTCCGCGCAGTTCTTCCGCAGCGCCTCGACTTGCGCGCGCGAGGTTGGGTCTGCAATTCCAAGATTGCGGCCTATCGTCGGCACGTTGTGGTCCATCGTCGCGAGCGTGAGGTCCGGGCGGCGCACGGCGCGACCAGTCGTCCGCAGACTCTCAAACGCCTGGGGCGAGGTCACCTCATGGACGAGGTGCAGGTCGATGTACAGCAGGTCCGGCTCGCCTGGTGCGTGCCGGACAACGTGTTGTTCCCAGACCTTCTCGGAGAGTGTTTTCGGTGTCAATGCTTCGGTGCTCCTCTTCTGCGTGTCACGGGTTTCTATCGGCCAGCCGCCAGTGGCTGTTCGTAGCCTGCGGCATACGCGGCGGCCTCTGCCTTGAGGCGCTCCTGACGCGAAGCGGCGAGCTTGTTCAGCGCGCCGAGGTATGCCTCCGCTGCCGCGACTATGGTGTCGGTGTTCACGCCGTAGCCGCTATAGACCTGGGGCGCGCGGTTCTCCGGCGCATCGCTCTCGACCGGCGCCTGCTCCCGCAGCCGGACCGTCACCTCCGCCACCGCGTCGAGCCCTTCCGTGATCGCGTTGATGGCAAACTCGGTCAGCTCCGTCGGGCGCTGCACCACACGGTTGATCGCCTTGTACACCGCGTCCACCGGTCCGGTGCCGTAGTCCGTGTCCGTGCGCGCTTCCCCATCAGGGCAGAGCACCCGGACCGTCGCGACCGGCGTGACGCCGGTGCCGCACGTCACCTGGACATGTTCCAGCCGGTAAATCTCCGGTATGCGCTGCGTCTCGTCGGAGATGACCGCCTCGATGTCGCGGTCGTCCACCGTCTTCTTGCGGTCGCACAGATCCTTGAAGCGGATGAAGACCTGCTGGAAATCGTCGTCGGTAAGCTGATACCCGAGCTGCTCAATGTGGCTGCGCAGCGCGTGCCGCCCGCTATGCTTACCGAGGACCAGCGAGTTGCCATCGAGACCGACCGACTCCGCGCTCATAATCTCGTATGTAAGGCGGTTCTTCAGGATACCGTCCTGATGGATGCCGGATTCGTGCGCGAAGGCGTTCGCGCCAACAATCGCCTTGTTTGGCGGCACGGGCACCCCGATGATCGTGCTGACGAGCCGACTGCTGCGGGCGAGCTCCTGGTTGTTGATACGCGTGCTTTGCCCAAAGAACTGAGCGCGCGTGTGCAACGCCATCACGACCTCTTCGAGGGAGGCATTGCCGGCGCGCTCACCGATGCCGTTTATCGTGACCTCGATCTGCCGAACGCCGGCACGTACCCCCGCGAGGCTGTTCGCGACCGCCATTCCCAGGTCGTCGTGGCAGTGACTGGAAATTATGACCCCGTCGGCGCCCGGTACGTTCCGGCGGATGCCGTCGATAATTGCGGCGTACTCCTCCGGGGTCGCGTACCCGACCGTGTCGGGGATATTCAGCGTCGTTGCACCCTCCTCAATGGCGGCGGTCAGCACCTGGTGCAGGTACGCCGTATCGGAGCGAGTGGCGTCCATCGGCGAGAACTCGATGTCCTCGCAGCGGCTCCTCGCGTAGCGCACCATCGTGCGCGCCTTCTCCAGCACCGCCTCTCGCGTGGACCGGAGCTGGTGCTCGATGTGAATGTCGGAGGTGGAGATGAAGAGGTGAATCCGCTTCTTTGCCGCCGGCTGAATCGCCGTCGCCGCCCGGTCGATCGCGTCCTTGTTCGCATGCGCAAGCGCGGAGATCATCGGACCGTCGGGCGTGCCGACCTCGCGGGCGATGTGGTGAACGGCTGCCCAGTCTCCGGGCGAGGCCACGGGGAAGCCCGCTTCGATGATGTCCACGTTCAGGCGGGCAAGCTGACGCGCGACCTCGAGCTTTTCCTCGAAGGTCATCGTGCAGCCGGGCGCCTGCTCACCATCGCGTAGCGTGGTATCGTAGATGCGGATCATCTCCCTCGGCTCGGCGCCGTTTTCGGTCTGTGCGTCTAGCTCAGTCACGACACTCTCCTG
>JACDAU010000087.1 GCA_013695265.1 Chloroflexia bacterium | reverse complement strand
CGCCTGGATCCGCTTCAGGGCGGTCTCCTCCGAGGCCCAACCGTCGGCCACGTCGTACAGATCCATCGCGCGTGTGAGGTACAGATACGAATTGGCGTCGAATCGGCGAGCGAGCGACCGTCCCTGGTACTCCAGGTACCCCTCGATGTCGAACTTCTCCCCGAGCGGTGAGGCGCTGGCCGGTCGGGAGGCTGGTTCTCGTCCGAACCGGAGCCACTGACCCTGCGCACTCTGATAGGTCTGCATGCCGACCATCCTCGCGATCTGAAGTCCGGCGTCTGGTCCGTGCCCCTGCTCGTACCGTCCTTCGCGCCAGGCCGGATCCAGCATGATTGCGCCTCGGCCGATCGCATTGAACCCAATGGCCTGCGGTCCGATGCGCTCCGTCGCACCGAACAGCAGCGCTGCGTCAACGTCCGTCGGGTATCGCACCGCCCACTCCAGCGCCTGCATCCCCCCAATGGAACCGCCAGCAACCGCCGCGAGCCTTCGGACCCCCAGGTCGGTGAGCATCTCCCGCTGCGCCCGCACCATGTCCTGAACGGTGACCAGGGGGAAGTCAAGGGCGTATGGCTTACCAGTCTCGGGGTTGATGGACCCGGGACCGGTCGAGCCCTGGCACCCTCCGATGACGTTGGAACAGATCACGAAAAATCGATTCGTGTCGAAGGCGCGTCCGGGACCGATCAGGGGGTTCCACCACGCCGCCTTTGGGTTGTCTGCCTCGTGTGGATCCGCTGCATGGGAGTCTCCGGTCAACGCGTGCAGCAGGAGTACCACGTTGTCGCGGTTTGGGGAGAGGGTGCCCCAGGTCTCGTACGCAAGTGTTACCGAAGCGAGCGCACCACCGCGCCACAACGGCAGCGGGCGGGGAAGGGTGTGGTATTGGAGTGCGGACAGGAGCGGCTGAAGCATGGACGGAGTCTCTCAGGGGTCGTGCGCCACCTTATGCGGAGAGCAGGGCAGGGGCGGGCTTTGGAGAAAGAAAAACACCCCCGCCTGTGCAAGGGGTGTGGTGATAGTTTCAGACAACCCCTTATCTCGCGGGTGTTCCCGCCGGAATTGGCACCTGGCGCAGTAGCGCTGGTTGCCGGGCTTCACAGGGCCGTTTCCCTCCACCTCTCTCGATAAGGTAAGCATATTCAATTTTCGGCTGCGACGGTGTGCTGCGATGATGGTAGCAGAGCGCACAAGCAAGGGTCAAGCAGCACGCGCGCCGGGGCGTGCCGCCGCCACCCAGGTGCCTATTGACCAGACAGAAACGCGTGTGCTACAGTCCTGTGCGCCTGCGTTGGCATCAAGCGCTACATTGAGAACAACTGGAGGCTCCGGTGAAGTTCAAGCCGATGATTGTGATGGCCATGCTTGCCGTCTTGCTCGCCGCATGTGGCGCCGCCGGGGATGCTCCGACTACCCCCGGCGCCACGGCTGAACCAACGGACGCGAACCCCACGGCAGTATCGACCGCGCCTGCGACCGCGCCCGTGCAGACGGACGGGACTGTAGGCGCGGGACCGAGCGCGACGGAAGAAGCAGTCGAGAAGCTGAACATCGCCATGTTTGTCAATGGCGCGTTGGGCGATAAGAGCTTCTGGGATTCCGCAAACTCCGGCGTGAAACGCGCGAAGCAAGAACTCGGCGCGGACGTCCGGGTGGTCGAGGGAGGCTTCGATGTTAGCTCGTGGGAGCCAGCGCTTCGGCGGCTCGCGCAGGCCGACTACGACATCATCCTCGTCGGCACCTTCCAGATGCCCGATATCGTGAACTCGGTCGCGCCCGATTTCCCGGACAAAAAGTTCATCCTCTTCGATGCGACGGTTGACCAGCGCAACGTTGCAAACATCACATACGCTCAGAACGAGGGCTCGTTCCTGGCCGGCGTCCTGGCTGGCTGTGTTGCGACTAGCGACCTGCCAAACGTCTCCGGTGACAAGACCGTTGGCGTGGTCGGTGGCGAGGACGTGGCGGTCATCAACGACTTCGTTGTCGGCTACGAGCAGGGCGCCCAGTACGTGGATCCCGAGATGCAGGTGCTCAAGGCATATGTTGGCACGGGTGCGCCCGCGTACAACGACCCGGCCAAGGCGAAAGAATTGGCGACAGCACAGTTCAGTGATGGCGCGAGCATCGTGTTCCAGGTGGCGGGGGGTTCCGGTCTCGGTGTGATTGACGCCGCGAAAGATCAGAATCGATATGCCATCGGCGTCGACTCGAACCAGAACGGCGAGGCTCCAGGTGTCGTGCTCTCGAGCATGCTCAAGCGGGTGGATAACTCGGTGTTCGACCTGATTCAAATGGAGGCGACCGGCTCGCTGCGGACCGGCAAGACGTACCTGTACGGCATTCAGAACAATGGAGTCGGCCTTGCCGAGGACAAGTATTACAAGCAGCACGTGCCTCAGGAGTGCAAGGATCAGGTGGACCGGGCGAAGCAGGACATCGCAAGCAAGCGGGTTCGAGTGAAGTCGGGCTTCAAGTAGGCCTGTACGCTGTGCCAGATGAGGATGCCGAGCCCAAATCCCGGCGAACAGGCTGATCGGGCGCGGACCTAGTGGAGTGAGGATGGAAGAGCAGCACGACGCTGATGCCGCGCCGGTTGTCGTGATGCACGGGATAACGAAAGCGTTTCCCGGTGTCGTCGCGAACCAACAGGCACAGTTCGATCTGCGCGCCCGTGAGGTACACGCGCTCGTCGGTGAGAATGGAGCGGGCAAGAGCACCCTGATGAAGATCCTCTTCGGGCTGTACTCCCCCGACGCCGGCAGCATCACCGTGAACGGACACGTCGTCCGCATCGATAGTCCTCAGAAAGCCATCGGCCTGGGTATTGGGATGGTGCACCAGCACTTCATGCTCATCCCTTCGCTGACCGTAGCCGAGAACATCAGCCTCGGGATGGAGCCGACGCGCGGTCGGTTCTTTGACCTCAATGCCGCCGTCGCGCTTGCGCGGCAGCTCTCCACCACCTACGGACTGCGGATCGATCCGTCTGCCCGGATTCGGGACATTTCGGTCGGAGAGCGGCAGCGGGTGGAGATATTGAAGGCACTCGCACGCGGGGTGCGAGTGCTGATCCTCGACGAGCCGACTGCAGTGCTCACCCCGCAGGAGGCCGACGAGTTGTTTCTCGTGCTGCGGGGCCTCGTCAGGCAGGGAATGAGTGTTGTGCTCATCACGCATAAGCTGCGCGAGGTCATGAACACCTCCGATCGGGTAACGGTGATGCGGGCCGGACAGTACGTCGGCACAGTCGAAACCTCCGCGACGAGCACGCGTGAGCTGGCGCGGATGATGGTGGGACGCGACATTCTGCTCCGCGTCGAGAAGGGTGCCGCTCAGACCGGCGAGGTGGTGGTGCAGGTCGACGGCGTCACGACCGAGGACGATCAGGGCTTGCCGGCTGTGCGGGGAGTCTCGTTTCAGGTGCGCGCGGGCGAGATCTACGGTATTGCCGGTGTGGAGGGCAACGGCCAGTCTGAGCTGGTAGAGTCGCTCACCGGCCTGCGAGGGGTGAGCGGGGGCCGTATCCTGCTCAACGGCGTCCGCATCGAGCGCGCAACCACACGGCGGCGGCGAGAGCTTGGCATGGCGCACATACCCGAGGACCGTCTGGTCTACGGGGCGAGCGAGTCGTCGTCTATCGCGGACAACGCAGTGATCGGCTATCATTATCACCCGCCCCTCGCCTATCGCTCCTGGCTCGCCGCGAGCCGGCGGGCACGCTGGGCGCTGGATCTGATCCGGCGCTTTGACATTCGGGGAGCACGGCCCGAGGCACCGATTGGCTCGCTCTCCGGCGGCAATATCCAGAAGCTGATCCTGGCGCGCGAGATGAGTCGGGCGCCGAACCTGCTCGTCGCCGCCCAGCCGACCCGCGGTGTGGATATCGGCGCCATCGAGTTCTTCCACCGCAAGCTGATAGAGTACCGGGACAACGGCGCGGCGGTCCTGCTGGTGTCGGCGGAGCTGTCGGAAGTGCTCACCCTGGCGGATCGTATCGGGGTGATGTATGACGGGCGGATTGTGCGTGAGTTCGCAGGGGATGAGGCGACGGAGCAGGAACTCGGTCTGGCTATGCTCGGCGCGGGTGATTCCCAGAGGGCCAGCGCGTGAGGCGGCGTGATCTGCTCGCGGAGGCCATACCACCAGTACTCTCTCTGGTGGCCGCGCTTGCGCTGAGTGGACTGATCATCGCCATGCTCGGCAGTAGTCCGCTGCCGGTGTACAAGGCGTTGTTGGTGTCACCGTTCGAGAGCCTGGCGACGTTCAGCGAGGTGCTGGTGCGGATGGTGCCGCTGCTCCTTTCCGGGCTTGCCGTCGCCGTGGCGTTCCGTTGCGGCGTGTTCAACCTCGGTGTGGAGGGGCAACTCTACCTGGGCGCGTTTGCGGCTGCGTGGGTCGGCTTCACGTTGGCAGGGCCGGGTATTGTGGTGATTCTGGCTGCTCTGCTGTTCGGCGCGTTTGTGGGGGCGTTGTATGCGTTCCTGCCAGGGGTGCTCCGCGTGTACTCCGGCGCGAGCGAGATCGTCACGACGATCATGCTGAACTACGTCGCGATCAACCTCACCACGTATCTGGTCACTGGTCCGTTTCGTCCGCGGAACGCGGCAACCGCCGATTCTGAACCGATAGCCGCTGCGGCGCACCTCGCGCGCTTTCTACCGGGCTCGCGAGCGCACGTCGGTCTCTTTATTGCCCTTGCTCTCGCGATCGGGCTTTACGTTCTGCTATACCAGACGACGATCGGATACGAGCTGCGCATGACGGGCGCGAATCCGCGCTTCGCGGAGTACGGCGGTATAAGCGTTCGGCGCACGGTGC
Source organism: Chloroflexia bacterium (assembly GCA_013695265.1). Taxonomy (GTDB): domain Bacteria; phylum Chloroflexota; class Chloroflexia; order Thermobaculales; family Thermobaculaceae; genus JACDAU01. The sequence goes on along the minus strand of JACDAU010000087.1, from coordinate 7,311 downwards.
TGATTGCGATGCTCCTGAGTGGGGTGCTCGCGGGGCTGCTGGGAGCGATCGAGGTGCTCGGAGTGCAGTATCGCTTCCGAAGTGGATTCTCTCCGGGATACGGCTTCGACGGGATCACCGTCGCACTCCTGGCGCGGGTCGAGCCGCTCGCGATACCGCTCGCCGCTTTCCTTTTCGCCGTGTTGCGGGCGGGCGCGAGCATCGCCGCGGTGGACACGGAGGTAAGCCGCGAGGTGGTGGACGTGTTGCAGGCGATCATCATCCTTTTCGTCACGGCGGAGGGACTTTGGAGCTTCGTGCGTCGGCGGCGCGTGACTACGGCAGGTCAACCGAGCTAGGAGGCAGCATGGACGACGTACTCAGCGTGTTCGACACGCGCCTGCTCGGGCCGATGTTGCGGCTCGCCACCCCGATCCTGCTCGCCGCGATCGGTGGACTGTACACACAGCGGGCCGGCGTGCTGAACATCGCGCTCGAGGGTATGATGCTGATGGCGGCGTTCTGGGCGGCGGCGGGCGCGTTCTTCTTCCAGAGCGATCAGGTCGCGCAGAGCGCGGCGTGGCTCGTCCCGCTCGCGCCCTGGCTTGGACTCCTCTGTGGCGTGCTTGCGTCGGTGTTGCTCGCAGCGGTTTTCGGCCTGTTCAGTATCCGGCTGCGCGCGGACCTCGTCGTGGCCGGCATCGCGATCAACCTCTTCGCGGCGGGTGGTACGATCGTGCTGATGCAGCGGTTCTTCGGCACGAAGGGAAGTTTTCCGGCGCGCGCGCGCCTGCCGGACATCCGCCTGTCGTTCCTGCGCGATGTGCCCGTGCTTGGCGAGCTGTTCCGGCAGCAGAACATTCTGTTGTACTTCTCCATCGTGATCGTCGTCATCGCGCATGTGGCGCTATACCGCACCCGCTTCGGCCTGCGCGTCCGTTCCGTCGGCGAGAACCCCGAGGCTGCTCAGACAGCGGGTATCCACGTCCGGCGGATTCAGTTCGTGACGGTGCTGATCAGCGGCGCACTCTGTGGGCTCGCGGGCGCGAATCTCTCGCTCGGGTACCTCGGTCAGTTTACGGCGAATATGACGAGCGGCCGGGGGTTCATCGCGCTGGCGGCGCAAACGTTCGGAGGCGCGACGCCCATCGGCACTACGCTCGCCTCGTTGTTCTTCGGGCTGGCCGACGCGGTGAGTGTGCGGCTGCAGACGCGCGGATTGCCAAGTCAGTTCGTGCTCATGATCCCGTACGTGGCGACGGTCGTCGCGCTCGTGCTCGTGTCGCGCCGGCGCTCTCGTACCGGCAGGCGCGAGACCAGTGTCGAGGTCGAGAAGGCGGGGGCGACGCCGTAAAGGTACTCCGGCGCGCGGCGCAAAACAGGCAACTGGCACCCGCGAACGGCGGTCGGATGCTCCCGCGATCGCCGCCATATCGTTCATCGCCGGACCAGTTGCCCGCGACCACGATACTGCTCACGGCTCTGCATCCTTCTACCCGACGCGACTCGCCTGACGCCCGGCCCGCAGCGCCCACGCCGCGCCGAAGCAGGCCGTGCATGAGAGCACAATCGCGGCCCCGGACGACACGTTGAAGTAGTACGAGAGGTACAACCCCGCAACGCCAGAGACCGCGGCGACGACCGAGGCGATCAGCATCAGGCGCGGTAGCCGGTCCGTTAGCAAGCTCGCCGCGGCGGCGGGGGTCACGAGCAGGGCGCTCGTCAGCACCACCCCGACGGCCTGGATGCCCACCACGACGGTGAGGGCCAGGAGCATCAGCAGCCCATAGCGCAACCGGTCGGCGCGCATCCCCATCACCTCCGCATGGGTGGGGTCGAATGAGGTCAACTCCAGTTCCTTGTGGAACAGGAAAAGAGCACCAAGTACCACGACGGCCATCGCGGCGATCAACGCGAGGTCGCCACGCGACACACCGAGGATGTTCCCGAAGAGGATATGCGAGAGATCTCGGAACGATCTCGTCGTGCTCATTAGCAGTATCCCCAGGGAGAACATGGCGGTGAACAGCACCCCGATTGCCGTGTCCTCGCGCACCGCCTGACGCCGCGAAAGCCAGCCGATGCCGAACGCTGTCGCGAGCCCTGCAACGACGGCGCCCCCGAACAGGCTCCACCCTTGCAAGTAAGCGACGACCAGTCCTGGCAACGTGGTGTGGGCCAGGGCGTCGCCGATAAACGCCATCCGCCGTAGCACGACGTACGTCCCGAGGCAAGCACACATGATCCCGATCAGCGCCGCCGCCACGAGCCCTGTCTGCATGAAGCCGAAAGCCAGCGGCTCGGTCAGCCAACTCATACGCCCTCCCCCATGGGCAGGCCCGTGAAGGCACCGGGTGGGGGAGGAACCTCACGCCCCTCGCTTAGATACAACGCGCCGTCGAACTCCGCCTCCATCCGCCCGAGGTCGTGTGTCGCGATGATGGCCGTCTTCCCCTGCGCCTGCAACTCCGCGAGCACCCCCGACACCGCCTCGCGCGTCTCGGCGTCCACCGCGGTGAGCGGCTCGTCAAGGAGGAGCAGGTCGGCGTCCTGTGCGAGTGCGCGAGCGAGCAGTGCCCGCTGCTGCTGTCCGCCCGAGAGCTGCCCGATCTGCCGGCTCGCCAGCGGCGCCATCCCCATACGCTGCAACGCTCCCCGCGCAAGCTCGCGATCCGAGCGTCCCGGGCGGCGGAGCCAGCCGAGGTGAACGTACCGCCCGGTCAGCACGAGCCGCTCGACGGTTACGGGAAAGCGCCAGTCAATGTCGCCGCGCTGCGGCAGGTACGCGACTCGGTGGTGGCAGGCGCCCACAGGCTGTCCATAGATGCGCAGATCGCCCGAGAGGACGGGTAGTAGCCCTGCTGCGGCCTTGAGCAGGGTGCTCTTCCCCGCGCCGTTGTGTCCCACAAGCGCGATGCGCGACCCCACTGGCACGCGCAGGTTCACATCTCGAAGCGCCGGCTCGGGCGAACCAGAGTAACCCGCAGTGACACCGATAGCCTCCAGCGCGGGGGCACCGGGGACTTTGGATGCGTGCCGGCGACGATTGTAAGGAAGGGAAAGGGCACTCATTTCTTGAGGGCGGCCACGATCGTGGTCACATTGTAGCGTTCCATTGCAATATACGTCGCGCCCTCACTTCCCGGCTCGCCCAGGGCGTCCGTGTACAGCGGCGGTGCTAACTCTGCGCCGGTCTCCTGTGCCACGCGCTTCATCACCCCCGCGTTCGAGACATTCTCGGCAAAAACGGCTGGCACACCAGCGGCCTTGATCTCCCGGATGAGCCCGGCCACCTCGCCCGCGGAGGGCTCGCTTTCCTCCGTCGTGATGCCCAGCGCCGTGTCCAAGATCTGGAAGCCATAGCGCCGCGCGAAGTAGCCAAACGTGTCGTGCGTTGTGACCAACTGGCGGCGTTCCTCGGGCAGCGTGCCAACCTGCTGGACTATGTACGCGTCCAGTTTGCGCAGTTCCGAGCTATAACGCTCCGCGTTGGAGCGATAGCGATCAGCGTTTTCAGGATCGGCTGCTGCGAGAGAGTCTCGTATCCTCTCGACCATGTAGGTCGAGTTGTTGACGTCGTGCCACACATGCGGGTCGTACTCCCCGTGCTCCTCCTCTTCATCAGCCTTGTGTCCCTCCTCCGCCTCGTGGGTTCCCTCCTCCTCGTCGTGCTCGACTGCGAGGATGAGGTTCTTCATGCCTTCGGTGACCAGCACGCGCTCGGCTCGGGACTCAGAGGACTCGTACAAGTCGTCGAGCCACGTCTCGAACTCAAGCCCATTCTCGAAGATCAGGTCGGCCTCCGCCAGCTCCCGGTTATCCGCCGGACTGGGCTCGAAGGTGTGGGCATCCATGCCCGGCCCGACAAGCGTCGTGAGCCGCGCTTCGCCGCCCGCTACGTTGCGGACCAGGTCGCCCAGCACGCTGAAGGTAGCGACGATTCTCGGTCCCTCACCGGACGATGCCGAAACCGATCCGCTCCCTGTGGCGGACACGGCGGGCAAGGTTGCATTCGGAGCATCGTTCTCCGAACCCGCAGGGCCGCCGTCCCCGCACGCTGTCGTGAGTAGTGAGAGAAGCAGCAGCATCAGGACGAGTCGAATCGGGTGAGCGGGAGCAGGGGACTCGTGACGTGTCATATCGGATTCTCCTCGGGCTCTTAACCAGGCTTCGATGAGGGACGGACAGGCAATGCATCTTTTCCGTACAGATGATACTATATATCTATAAGGGCAGGCGTGTCAAAGCGAGTGCAGGTTTGTTGCTTGCTGGGTGGCTGCACCCGTATTGTGGTTTGATATAGTTCAAAAAAGAGTTATGAGTCGAGCCGACCTAGGGAGTGTGTATGAACTGGATCGAAGGCGTCATAGGTACGCTGAACAAAGAGAGACACCGTATCACGAGACCGCGCAGTAATCTGCTGCACATCATCGCGGGCTACAGGAGCCCGTTCACCGCCGAGCAGCTCTACGCGGACGTGCAGGGCAAGCACCCATCCATTGGACGCGCCACCGTCTATCGTACGCTCGACCTTCTGCACTCGCGTGGCTGGCTCGCGCGCGTCCATCGTGACGACGGGGAGCACGCCTACGTGGTGGCCGATAGTCGGCACCAGCACTACCTGGTGTGCAAGGCCTGTGGGGATGTTACCGCGTTCGAGGGTTGCGATGTGGACTCGCTGCTCGGCGGGCTGGCCCGACGCCTGGGATTCGAGATTGAAGGGCACTGGCTGGAGGCGTTCGGTCGCTGCAGGCGGTGCAGCCACACCTCTACCCCAGCGTAGCCGTCGCCGACGGGAAGGCTAAGGGTCGGTTGCGCTCGTTGGCAGCTCGCGTCCTTTCGGTTCGAGTTCGGGTTTGATGGTTCCGACGTTCCGACTTCGTCGTGCTGCGACGATGCAGATGCCTGCGAGGGGCAAGGCCAGCGGCAAATGGGCGAGGCAGGCCGAAAACATGCACCCGTCCGTCAAGGCTACGGCGCTCACCGCAGTCGGTGCCACGATCCTCACCAGTTCCCCAATAATCGGCAACTCTCCCTGGTTCGGTTGATTCGGGGTTTTGTTGACGACATCCCTTGAGGTGCGTGCAGACAAGACCCTTAAACGATTGCGCCCTCGGTTGAGCGTGGGATAACCAGCCGAACCGCGAGGGACACGCAGCTTGGCCGGTGTCCGCCCTGTTGTCCGCGCCACCCGGCTAGCGGGCGCGATGGCGTATGCCGAACCGGAGCGCGCTGCCCGCAAAGTCGGTCTACACATATCTTTGTATTCGGTCCATTCTTCACCGCTACGCCAGGTATCACCACAAGGTATCCGCGAACGGAGGACCACGACTGATTCCTCTCTGATTGCAATCGGACCCGTCTCGACTTTATAATCCCGGCACACGTAAACGCAACGGTGGAGGGAACCCCCAAGTGAAGCTTTCATGCATGCAAGACAACCTGAACCGCGGTCTCTCGGTTGTGAGCCGGGCGGTGAGCGCTCGAAGCACGCTCCCGATCCTGAGCAATATCCTGCTCTCCACCGAAAACGGACGACTCAAGCTCGCCGCGACCAACCTTGAGCTGGGGATAACGACCTGGATAGACGCTGAGGTGGAGCAAGAGGGGACGATCACGATTCCAGCCCGACTGCTCACCGACTTCGTCAACACCCTCCCGAGCGAGAAGGTACAGATCGAACTCACGAGCGGGCACAAGGTCCGCGTCTCCGCTGGTCATTCTTCAGCCGACATTCATGGAATGGACGCGGAGGACTTTCCGGTCATCCCAACCGTGACGGATGAGCCAACCGTGCGAATTGAGCCGGGGCTGCTCAAGGAGATGATCTCGCAGGTCGCCTTTGCCGCCGCGAGCGATGATAGCCGCCCGGTACTGGCTGGCGTGCTCGTAAAGTTCGAGAGTGGAAACCTCACGATGGCGGCAGCGGACGGCTTCCGGCTCGCCGTGAAGGAACACGAGGTCGATGTCGAAACCACCGGCATTAGCGTGATTGTGCCGGCAAAGGCGCTTGATGCACTTGCCCGGCTCATCGGCGATGCGGAAGAAAAGGTGGAGATCACGGTCACGCCGAACCGGTCGCAGATCCTCTTCCATAGCGAGAACGTGGACATCATCTCTCGGCTGGTGGACGGCAACTTCCCGAACTACATGCAGATAGTGCCGAAGCAGCACGAGACCCGCACGGTCGTCGACACGCAGGAATTTCTCCGAGCGACCCGCCGGGCGTTTATCTTCGCGCGCGACAGCCAGAACGTTGTTCGCCTGCAACTGGAGCCGGGCGACGACCTGACGCCGGGCAGGATACTGATCACCGCCACTGCAGCCGAGATGGGCAGTGGTGCAGACGAGCTTCAGGCCACGATCGAGGGCGCGGGTGGGCAGATCGCGTTCAACGCAAAGTACCTCGCCGATGTACTCGCGGTGGTGACGACCGGCCAGGTGGCACTGGAAACGCAGACCGCGAACGCGCCCGGCGTCATTAAGCCCATCGGCAACGGTAGCTACACCCACGTCATCATGCCGATGCACATGGCGAACCGGTAGGCACGATTCCTCACCCTTACGGCGGTGGGCCGGGATATTGAGCTGCGTTGGGCGGAGCGGCATCCGTCGGCGGCTCGTAGAGTTGCGGGTCTCCGTGCCTGCCCAGAGCGTCGCAACGCGCCCCTGAGAGCGTTCCGAGGTGTCTGGGCTCTGAGCTGTAGAGCCTGGACGGGAGTACCAGGACTGGCACGGGAGTCCAAGGCCCTGCGAGGCTGCGTCGAGTTGCTCCGTTGGATCTTGAGGTAGAACGCACGATGGTACTGCATGGTTGCTTGGTGTACAATGCCCGTCTGAGGCAGATGTGGTACACGTATTAGCCTGCAGGCGACCGAACGTACATCGTGAAAGGGCAACCTCAATGTCCATCTGTCTCTTGGTGGTCTTTACTGTCATCACTCTCGTCGTGGCCGCCGCGTTTGTGAGTGTATCTCAGTCAGCGGAGGCGCAACGTGCCTCCAGTCTTCCGGATGCTCTGCAGATCCCGAACAGGGTGTGGGGTACCGAGGAGTTGGGTCGGCTCAAGCGGACGTATCCCGATCGGTTCAAGGACTGGAAGGTGGAGGACGGGCCGATGTGGCGGCTTGACTGGGGTCCGGAGTTGCTCGCGCAACTCAACGAGCAGCATCCCGGCCAGTACGACCGCTGGAAGGTGGAGTGGGGTCCCAAGTAGTTCTCTCCCGAGAACTGGCCGGATGCGTATACGGTACTCGACGGCAGACGTCTCGAGCAGGGGGAGGCAGATGAGCTTCAACGCGCAGGCAAACAACTCAACTGCACCGACAAGTT
>JACDAU010000226.1 GCA_013695265.1 Chloroflexia bacterium | reverse complement strand
ATGACATGCAATAGTGTTCAAGCGCATTGCGTATCAGACGATGGTCGACGCTTCGGTGCGCCCTCGGCTCACGTAGGCTTGCCGGCACGCGCTTGCACGGAGGGCGGGGCATAGTGTGGGGGCAGGTCTCGTGCTGCCCGTCTCCGGCCACCCTGTCCGCCGTCAACCCTGAAGCTGTCCACTCGTTTCTGCTACGCTTGCAGGGTTACGTTGCGAGAAGGAGAACCCCCGTTGACCAGCGACCCTATTACCGAATACGTCGAGGCCGCACTGCCCTCATATCTAGCGGACCTGCACGAGATCGTCAGTATCGACAGCGGCACCATGAACAAACAGGGAGTCGACGCAGTCGCCACCGAGATGGAGCGTCGGCTCGCGGCCCTGGGCTGCGACATCACACGCATTCCGAACATCATCTACGGTGATAGCATCGTCGGGCGGCTGCGCGGTACGGGCGAGAAGAAGATCGTCATGGTCGGCCACACGGATACCGTGTATCCGGACGGCACCGCCGCCCAGCGACCATTCCACATCGACGGCGACCGCGCGTACGGACCCGGCACCTCGGACATGAAAAACGGTCTCCTTGCTGGCTTGTATGCGATGAAGGCACTCAAGGACACGGAGCGGCTCCCCTTCGGCGAGTTGGTGTTCTTCCTTAACTCCGATGAAGAGGTCGGCTCCCCGACCACTGCGCAGGCCATCGACAGCGAATGTCGGAACGCCACCGCCGCGCTTGTGCTCGAAAGCGGGAGGGCGGGAAACTCGGTCGTGGTTGGGCGGAAAGGCGTGTACGAGTACACCTTGACGGTTCACGGCAAGAACGCGCATGCCGGTTCGAATCCCGAGCGTGGTCGCAGCGCCATACTGGAAATGGCGCACAAAATCGTCGGTATCGCGGCGCTGAACGATCTCAGTCCCGGCACTACCGTGAACGTCGGGATTGTCCATGGTGGGATGCGCCGCAACGTTGTCGCGAGCCAGGCAGTCTGCGAGATTGACGTCCGCACCCTTACTGTCGCGGCACACGAGGAGTTTGACCGCGCACTCGCTCAGATCATCGCCGAACCGTTTGTTCCCGATACCCACACGGAAGTAAACATCGGCCACTGCTTTCTGCCCATGGAGCGGAACGATCGCAACCAGGGTTTATACGAAGTGGCCCGAGCGGTGTCTGCACGGCTGGGGTACGAGTTGAGCAGCACCGACTCTGGAGGCGGCTCCGACGCGAACCACATCTCCGGCATTGGCGTACCCGTGCTCGACGGTCTCGGTCCGCGAGGCGGCAACGCGCACAGCCCGGAAGAGCACCTGCAGATCCCAAGCGTTGTCGAGCGCACGAGCCTACTTGCTCACCTGATACTGGAGATCGCCAAATAACGCTGGAGACTATGGGACAGCAGACTACTCCAGACCAGCCGATCATCACGATGCGCGGAGATAAGGTCGCACTCGGCCCGCCCGATCCCGGCCTGGTATCGCAGTTGCAGCGGTGGCTCAATGACTTCGAGGTTGGCCGTACGACTTGGGGCGTGCTGCCCCTGACTCTGGAGGACGCAGCGGACCGGTATCGGCGCAACACCGACGCGGGCAATGTCAGCTTCGTCATTTACGAGCGAGCGACAATGCGATGCATTGGTACCACCCTGCTGACTGGGATTGACCACCACGACCGCACGGCCAATTTTGGCATCGTGATCGGGGAGAAGGACTGCTGGGGAAAGGGCTACGGCACCGAGACCACTCGCCTGATGCTCGAGTACGCCTTCGATGCCCTCGACCTGCACAACGTGATGCTAACGATGCAAGAGTATAACAAGCGGGCGATGCGCGCCTACGAGAAGGCTGGTTTTCGCCTCATCGGTCGCCGTCGCAAGTCCCATCGCCTCGGCGGCCGGGCCCACGACGAGATCTTAATGGACTGCCTCGCCACTGAGTTCGAAGGCAGCCTCCTTCCCGCCCTCCGGCCAGGCGAATAATAGCCATCTGGCATAGGCGTA
>JACDAU010000182.1 GCA_013695265.1 Chloroflexia bacterium | reverse complement strand
TCGTCGCAAGGCCGCTCGCGTTGGGACTCGTGCTCCGGCGAGCGCACATGAGTTCCCGAGCGCGCGCCTTTATCGGCTGGTTCGGTCCTCGCGGCCTCGCCTCACTGCTGTTTGCCCTGTTGCTCGTGCGGGACGGCGTGCCCCAGGCGGAGCGGTTGCTGGCGATCATCGGCGTCGTGGTGATAGTCTCGGTAGTAGCCCATGGGGCGTCGGTCGCGCCACTCGCCGCGGCCTACGCGCGCGCGGTACGCCGAACGACCCACGCGGAGGAGCGCACCGGCAGCGCTACTGGCCTGTTCGGGGCGGAGGGAGAGGCCGCGCCGCGCATATCCCTGGAGGAGCTGGCCGCATTGCTTGCCGGACCGAACCCGCCCATCGTGCTGGATGTGCGGACCCGCTCGCAATATGATCGGGACCCAGGGCAGATTCCGGACAGTGTGCGCGTCGCACCTGACAAGGTAGAGGAGTGGGCGCGAGGCCGTTCCAAGGGGGAGACCGTCGTCGCCTACTGCACCTGACCGAGTGAGGGGACGAGCGCCCGTGTGGCGCAGACGTTGCGGTCCGTGGGCATCGACGCGCGGGCCCTGCGAGGCGGGTACAATGCCTGGCGCGAGCGGTATCCGGTAGAGGCGAAGGGGGTTGCGGTGTAATCAGGCAGCGGCGGGTGTGGCATCACCGAACGTCCGCATTCGCCTGTTCACGTCGCTCGGGCAGGATCGACGGAACGCCACGGGGTCTCATCCGCCTCCTCTGGGATGTTGAGTGCCCGCTCGCACTCCTCAAGCATCAGCATCGCTCCCGCCCGCTCGGGCGCGATCAGCGCCGTCGCCCCCGCTCTGCTTAGTTCCTGCTCATCGTCCTCACGCGGCATGCGCGCCAGGATCGGCACGGCGGGATTCGCCCGCCGCACGTTCAGCACCGCGGCGCGCGTTGCGCCGGAGTCGGGCAGCGCTACGGCAACGAGCCGCGCCCGCTCTGGATGCGCGGCTCCCAGGATGCTGGGGTGCGATGCGTCACCATAGACCGCCGGCACTCCCTCAGACGTCAGCTCCTGCGCCAGGTGCAGATCCTGCTCGACTACGGCTACCGGGACCCCGTTGCTGCGCAAACCGTTCACCAGATGTCGACCCACGCGCCCGTAGCCTATGACGACCACGTGGTCGTGCAACTGTGTCTCCTCGCCCCACACCTGCGGGCGGGCGGCGAACACCCTCCCGACTGCGGGCAGGCGCGAGAGAAACCCTTCCAGCTTGGGGGCCAGCGCGAAGGCCGGCGGCGTGAGCACGATCGTGAGCACGGAGGAGGTGAGCACCAGGTTGTTGAGGGTCGCCGACACCGCGCCGACCTCCACGCCCTCGCGGGCCAGCAGATAGCTGAACTCGCCGATCTGGACCATCCCGAGGCTGGTGAACACCGCCGTTCTCCCACCCACCCGGAACGGCAGCACCGCCAGCAGTGTGATGAGTGCCTTGAGGACCGCGATCAGGAGGGCGAGACCGATCACGGTTGGGAGATTGTTGACGATGAATGCCGGATCAATGAGCATGCCAATGGACACGAAAAAGAGCGTTGCGAAAAGGTTGCGCATCGGGACCACCTCCGCCACGACCCGGTGGTCGAACTCCGACTCGGTCAGCAGCAGCCCGCCGAGGAACGCGCCCAGGGCGGGCGAGAGGCCGAGGAGGGCGCTCAGGCTGGCGGTGCCCAGGGCTAGCACAACCGCGGTCAGCAGGAAGAGCTCGGCCGAGCCCAAACGCTCGACTCGCTCCATGAAGCGGGGTACGACGCGCGCGCCGAGGAAGAGCGTCGCGGCGATGAACCCGACGGCCTTGGCGACCGTGAGCGCGAGCTGCCCGAGCGCGATCCCCGAGTCGCCCGCGAGCTGGGGCAGCAGGACGATGAGGATCACCACGGCCAGGTCCTGCACGATGAGCATGCTCAGAAGCACGCGGCCATGGTTGGAGGCGACCTCTCCCCGGTCCAGCAGCGTCTTGAGGATCACCATCGTGGAGCTGATTGAGATGATGCCGCCGAAGAAAAGGCCCTGACCGAGCGGCCACCCGAAGAGGGCGCCGAGCCCCACGCCCGCGGCAATGAGCAGCAGCACCTGCGCGGATGTGCCCACAATCGCGACACCCTTCACGCGTGCGAGCTCTTTGAGACTGAACTCGATGCCCAGTGCGAACATCAGGAAGAGAACGCCCACCTCCGCGAGCGCGGCGATCTCCCCGCGGTCGCCGACGAATCCGGGGGTGCCCGGACCGATCGCGACGCCCGCCAGCAGATAGCCGACGATCACCGACTGGCGTAGCCGGTGCGCGACGAGACCACCGATCAACGCCACGGTAACGGCGATCGCCACGTTTGTGATGAGGTGGAGTTCTTCGCTCATCTTGGAATCCTCGCTCTCTTGCGCGGGTTTCAAGGCCGTGGTATCGTGCGCCATTGTACACGGGGCCAGACGTTCCCCGTCCGGTGTGCCATCGACCACAGCGCGGTTGTCCGACGGTTTAAAGAGAGTAAGGAGCCGGTTTCCCATGTACCAACCCACCGACACGCAGACCCTGCTTCGCTCACTCCGGACCTTGCGAGCGGTTCGGGAGTTTTCGCCTGACCCTGTGCCCGAGGAGGTGGTCCACGACCTGCTGGAGGTGGCGCGCTGGTCCGGGAGCGCCCGAAACGTGCAGCCCTGGGAACTGGTCGTTATCCGCGACCGCGAGAGCCTCGCCGTCCTCGCCGCCTGTGACGGCTACGCCGGACACCTCGCTGGCGCCCAACTGGGCATCGTGCTGGTTATGGCGGGGGACAACAACGAGCAGGAGACGTATGACGAGGGCCGCTTGAGCGAGCGCATCATGCTGGCCGCCGCGGCGCACGGGGTGGGGGGCTGCATCGGCTGGTTTACCGGACAGGGGAGGGTGGACGCGAAACACCACCTCGGGATCCCCGAGCACCGTTTGGTCCGCACCGCCATCAGTCTGGGCTACCCCGATGAGGCAGCGCTGCGCGCCCGGCAGTCCAGCGGAGACGCCCGGAAGCCGCTCGCCGAGATCATCCACCAGGAACAATACGGCCGCGGGATGCCGGACTAATGGGAGCTGATGGCTGAGACGGACGGCCTGGACGCCGCCCGCTATAATAGAAGTATGAATAGCGAGAACCACAATGGACAACTGGCAACATTCGGCGCGGGCTGCTTCTGGGGTGTCGAGGAGGCGTTCCGGCAGATACCGGGGGTGCGAGACGCGACCGTCGGATACCTCGGTGGCACCCTTCCGAACCCGACGTACCAGGACGTCTGCACGGGGCGCACCGGTCACGCGGAGGTGGTGCAGGTGGCGTTCGATCCCTCACAGGTTTCGTACGAGCGGCTGCTGGAGGTGTTCTGGACAGACCACAATCCCACGACCATGAACCGCCAGGGATGGGACATTGGCAGCCAGTACCGCTCCGCGATCTTCTACCACACGCCGGAGCAGGAGGCCGCCGCGCAGGCGTCGAAGGCGACGCTGGACGCCTCGGACACGTGGAAGAAGCCGATCGTCACGGAGATCACGCCGACATCCGAGTTCTACCGGGCGGAGGAATACCACCAGCAGTACCTCGCCAAGCGCGGCATGAGTTCCTGCCGCACATAGGTCGTGCTCGCTGCGTGAGCCATGCCGGATGGGCTGACCGGGCACAGAAGTGATTCGGGACGCACTGTGCATGCTGCATGGGCACGGCTTGAACGCGCGTCACCAGGCAACAGTGGATGGGGCACCCGGTCGTTGTCGGCGATAACCGACCACCGACCGTGGCCCCGGCCCGACGGCAACCCGACGATGGTCCAGACCTGGCACGACCTGCTCTTCGCGCACTGGCCGGTTCCCCCCGAGGCATTGCAGCACCTGATACCTCCATCGCTGGCGCTGGACGTGTACGACGCTCAGGCGTGGCTCGCGGTGGTGCCGTTCCGCATGAGCGGCATACGGCCGTGGGGGCTTCCCGCCGTGCCCGGTATCTCCGCGCTCCCCGAGCTCAACCTGCGCACCTACGTGACGGACGGCACGAAACCTGGCGTGTATTTCTTCAGCCTCGACGCCGGCAGCCCGATCGCGGTTGCGCTGGCCCGGCGATGGTACCATCTCCCGTACTACCGCGCCCATATGCGCGTCAGATGGGAGGACGGCTGGGTCCGTTATTCGAGCCGCCGGACGCATCGGGGGGCGGAACCAGCGGCGTTCGAGGGGCGGTATCGTCCAGTGGGCGATCCGTCTCATGCCACCCGTGGCACGGTCGAGCACTGGTTCACGGAGCGCTACTGTCTGTACAACCGAGGTCCGCGCGGCAGAGTGTATCGCAGTGAGGTCGATCACGTGCAGTGGCCACTCCAGCCCGCCGAGGCGCGGATCGACCGCAACACGCTTCTATCGGCGCACGGGCTGGCCGTGCCCGATACCGCCCCGATCCTGCACTTCTCCCGGCGACTGGATGTTCGTGTGTGGCTGCCCGAGCGGCTGAATGACCGGGCGATGCCATAGCGACGGGGCCGGAAACATTTTCTCGGTGTAGAGGGCGTTCCCAGTATCCGCCCCGGGCACGCATTGCGTTATCCTGTACATTGAGGTTCGCGGTCGAGCAATGATTGGTCATACGGGGATGTGACCCACGGACGGTGAAGCGAGCAGGAGACGCCGGATGGTGCGAATGCTTCTGAAGGCAGAGGGCGCGGTGGTATGTCTTGGGTCGCTCCTGCTGTACTTCCAACAGGACGGCGGCTGGCTGTTGTTGATCCTGCTCCTGCTCGGCCCCGACCTCTCGATGTTGGGCTACCTCGCTGGTCCTCGTGCAGGGAGCAGGGCGTATGACGCCGTTCACACATACGTCGCACCCGCCCTGGTGCTGGGGACAGGCCTGTTCGCCGATGCGCCGATGGCGGTACGCATCGCGCTCATCTGGACGGCGCATATAGGGCTGGACCGTCTGCTCGGCTACGGCCTGAAATATCCCACACACTTCAAGGACACGCATCTCCAACGAGTGTAGGATCTGGCTGCGGCTGACCGGCCAAATCCCGGTGGAAGCCGAGGTTCGATTGTGGATCCCGGCGTAGCAGTGCATGCCCTTCAGCCGTGGGCATTGAGTCCCACGGCAAGGACGCGGTGGCGGATTGCGCGAGACCGGCCGACCCGGTGGGTCGCCGCTACGAGACGGCGTGGCGGCTCGATCCCGCTACTCATCGCTGTAACGGTACTTTGTTGAGCCGGGTTTAGTGGTGTGTCGGGTGGTGGCTGATGCCGTGGATACCGACGTAATTGCTCACCGGTAACACCCGCCAGGTGTCATTCTTCCCAAGGCAACAAACTACCGGTAAACGCCTTACCGGACGCCACCGCGGGCCGCGACGGGCCAGGTGACCTCCACGGCACCGTTGCGGACGCCGATGACCTGGTTGAAAAGGTTGCTGACGACGCAGCAGTGATTTGGGATCACCGTCACGCGCTCCCCGATCTCTGGCTGTTCCGGGCTGTCCGAGAGGTCCACGGTCCCGTGCTCCTCTGAGAGGGTGCTGAGGCGCGCGCGCGGGTATTCCAGGATGAGGCCAAAGCCCTCCAAGCCCAGGGTGTCGGAGGAGAACGTCTTGCTGCCACCGTCGAGGATCGCGCGGTCTCTGGTTGGGCGGCTCAC
>JACDAU010000163.1 GCA_013695265.1 Chloroflexia bacterium | reverse complement strand
CTGACGTGCGGCGCGCTAAGTCGGCGCGCGAGCTCGGTGTCGAGGTCAGACGCCCAGAGCAGGCAGCGCTCCGGGTTCGCCCGGATGCCGGCGTCGGCGCGCTCGATCAGATCCGGCGGCACCCAGGCGACCAGGTACGACGCGTGTGAGATCCCCTGCCGGTCCCGCTCCTCGTCTCGCACGTAGGCGATCCATGTGTCCCACGGCGGGAGGTTGTCCCAGTCGAAGTACCCAAACGACTCGACGAGCGCCATGCTGTCAAAGCGGTTCTGGTCGGGATCGTAGACCACGAGTCGCCCGCCCGCAAGCGCCTTCGCGGGGAGGATGCGATATTTGCCATTGAAGCGGAGCAACTTGAAGCGCTTCTCCGCGAGCGTGTCCATCATCGCCTCGCGCCGCGCCACGGTGTCGAGTTGCAGAAACGAGGGCGGCCGCAGATCTGAGGTACGAAGGCTGTTCGTGGGATCGGCAAGAAAGTCCTGCGTCGAGCACCACACGATCGTCTGCGCGAGGCTCATTCGGTACTGTCTCTGATCGAACAACTATCAACTCCGTTTTCTCATACCGGCTCCGGCTCATCGCCATGGCATTGCATCTTCAACTCTGTGCAGGATCCGTAATCAGGACCACAAATTCTTCGCGCCGCTCAGAGCAGCCACAATCCAGGCGAATCGTATCTCAGGCCGTCACAGCCGCCTGGAGTGCGTCCACGGCACGCTCCAGGGTCTCACGCCGCTTCGAGAAGCAGAAGCGCACCTGTGTGCGGCCCAGCTCCGGATCGGCGTAGAAGCTGGAGCACGGCACGACCGCGAGTGCGTGCTCCTCGATCAGCCGGCGGGAGAACTCCACGTCGGAGCCCAGGCCAAAGTGTTCTATCTCCGCCATGAGGTAATACGCGCCCTGCGGAGGGTACACGCGAAAGCCCGCCTGCTGCAGCCCGACAAGCAGCAGGTCGCGCCGCTCCAGATACTCTGCTTGCAGTTGGATGTAGTAGTCGTCCGGCAGCCGCAGGGCAACTGCCCCTGCCTCCTGGAGTGGCGCGGCGGCGCCCACGGTGATGAAATCGTGTACCTTGCGTATCGCGTCGGTGATGTCGGGTGGGGCAATCGTATACCCCACGCGCCAGCCGGTGACGCTGTAGGTCTTGCTCAGACCGTTCACGGTGATCGTGCGCTCGTGCATCCCCGGCAAGGTTGCCATCGGGATATGCTCCGCGCCGTCATACGTCAGGTGCTCGTAGATCTCGTCGGTGTACACGAGCGCGTCGTACCGCTGGCAGAGGGTCGCGATAAACTCCAGCTCAGAGCGGGAGAAAACCTTGCCCGTCGGATTGTGCGGGGTGTTTATGATGATCCCCTTTGTCCGCTCGTTGAATGCCGCGGCGAGCGCATCCGGATCGAACCCCCAGCCGGGCGGGTGGAGGGTAACGAAGCGGGGCACCGCGCCGGAGAGCACGCAATCGGGACCGTAGTTCTCGTAGAACGGCGAAAAGATCACCACCTCGTCGCCGGGGTCGAGCGTCGCCATCAACGCGGCGATCATCGCCTCCGTGGCGCCGCAGCACACCGTCACCTCGCGCTCGGGGTCAATCTCGAGTCCCGTGAAGCGCAGGGTCTTCTCCGCGAGGGCGTCGCGAAAACCCTTCGCGCCCCACGTGATCGCGTACTGGCTTATGTCGTTTTGTATCGCCTCGCACGCGGCATCCTTGATGATCTGCGGGGCGGCGAAGTCCGGGAAGCCCTGGGCGAGGTTGATACCCGCCTCCCCGTGGCGTGCGCCGACGAGACGGGTCATCTCGCGGATGACACTCTCAGTGAACGTCTCGACTCTGGCGGATACCCTCATGAGCTGACGGTCCCTCTCCACGGCATATAGGACGAATTGGCCATATCCAGGTGCCCATAACCGGAGTACCTTGAACGGGCGCGGATAAATGCATGGTTCATCCACGCATTAGGAAAAAGTCAGGCGTTCAAACAGACTCCGGCTAAACGATAGCGCATTTGTCATTCCGAGCCTGCGAGGAATCCGTGGTACGTGGTACGGATCCCTCACTGCGTTCGGGATGACATGCACCAGGGTTCAAGTGGATTGCGTATTACATCAGTACGCACGCCCACTGGCGATTATATCAGGGAGTCCAAGGAACAGGCGGGCCGCAGGTCCGGGTTGCGGGCAGCGGGGCATGTGAAGCGGGCGATCCCCCATCATCGCCATCTGACTGGACACCGCCGCAAGAGCCTCGGAGGGGTTGGTCCTTGAGGCGTATGATCCGGGAACGATGACGCCCGAACTCACGACGGATCTCGCTCGCGGCGGTCCTACGTTGTATGAGTCCGCGTCGAGCGTTACTCACTTGGGGCAGCCCGGCCATCCTTGTACAGTCTCAATACTGCCGCGCAACAGACGGAAGTGACGGCTGCCGTCCCCTGCCGGTGCATCTGACAAGATTGTTACGCTCCTGGGCCGGTTTTTCAGGATTCGTCCACCCTTGGGTTTGTATGGTGGAGGTGCGGACAGGCGTTGGGCGTCCGCGATGTGGCCACGCAGGCGCGTGGGGCGCGGGACAGTTCGCGGAAAATAGGTATTCACCGCACACACATAGGTACCTCCAGCTAACTCGCAGCTAATTCCCGCCCCATAGTATGGGACCGTAACGCTCACCGTAACGATGGGCGGACGTTCAGCG
>JACDAU010000134.1 GCA_013695265.1 Chloroflexia bacterium | reverse complement strand
CGACAACAGATCGCTCGGCACAGGGCGTCCTCGAACCGCTGGTGCGCTTTTCAGTCGTTTGGGACTCTGGTGCTTCGAGACGCTCCGCTTCGCCGACCGGCTGTCTCGATGGCGCGTTGCCCGCAGGCTGTGCTGGTATCATAGTTGTATGAGGCACGCGGCAGCTATCTGGGACATGGACGGGGTAATCGTGAACTCGGGGGAGTTCCACTTCGAGGCTTGGCGCTGGCTCGCTGAGCAGCGTGGCCAGAACCTCACGCGCGAGGAGTTCGTCCCCACCTTTGGCATGCGCAACCCCGACGCGATCCTCGAACTCTTCGGGGAGATACAGGAAGCCGAAGCCCTTGAGATGTCCTTGACGAAGGAGGCGGAGTTCCGGCGCCTGCTGGAGGGCCGCGTCGAGGCGTTGCCAGGCGCGGACCGACTGATCCGAGCGCTTCACCAAGCCGGGCACCGCCAGGCCGTCGCCTCGTCCTCCCCGCTTGAGAACATTGAAATCATCCTCCGCGAACTCAGCGTCGCGGGCTGCTTTCAGAGCGTGGCATCCGGTGACGAGGTGTCGCGCGGAAAGCCCCATCCGGAGATCTTTACACTCGCCGCCACACGTCTGGGAGTCGCGCCGATCGACTGCATCGTGCTGGAAGATGCCGTCGTCGGGGTGCAAGCAGGTATCCGCGCGGGCATGCAGGTCTATGCCGTCACTACAACACGCGCACAGGAGGATCTCACTCACGCGGACAGGGTCGTGGCAACCCTGGAGGAACTCAACCCGACCGATTTCCTGCTGCCATGACATGAGCTGCCGATATCTCTTTGGCACAACAAGTGTTCTGGTGCTTGGGTTCCTTGCGCTCGGTGGCCTTCTTCTCTCCTCGTGCGGCTGCGCCTCGCCAGGGCGATCGCGCAGCCCGCTGCTGCCCGGCGCGGCAACGCTTCCGACGGGCTTTGCGCTCGCTTCGCCATGGGATCTCGGCGAGCGGCACCGAATCATCCGGGCGTACGATGTCAGCACGCACACGGGGGTAAACCGTCCGCTGCGAACGAACGATGCATACGCCCTCGACTTTGACCTCGCCGCAGGCGACGCGGTTCTGCCCGTTGCACCAGGACGCGTGCGGTTCGCGGGGGAGGCGCGCGGTGGATTTGCCACCTACGGCCTCATCGTGCTTCTCGATCACGCGCAGGGCATCTCGTCGCTGTATGCGCACCTCGATTCCGTGGCCGTGGAGCGGGGTGCGGTGGTGTCCCTGGAAACGATACTGGGCCGGTCGGGTAGCAGCGGCGGAGTTCGGCCGCACCTTCACCTCGCGCTGTATCGCGGGGTTCGCCTTGCGAACAACCCGATGAGCGCAGGGCCATACGGTGGCGTGTCCGTCCTTCCCGAACCCCTCGGCGCGCAACGCGGGGTCGGCCTCATGCGTGACCAGTGTGTCGAATCGGTCCAGCCACGCAGGGTTTTCGACCGACGATGGCACATAGCTCGCGTATAATTCGGTATGAGCGAGCGAGAGGCCCGCGGCAGCCAGGCGGACGGCATCATACGACGGTACGACGAGTTCTCCGAGCGGCGGCTGATGCGTCGCCTTCTGAGGGCCGTGTGGTGGCTTGCCAGAGGCACGCTATGGGGGCACGGAGTCCGCAGTCTTTTCGGGAATCCGATATTCGCCTTGCTGCCGTGGTACTTTCTCGAACGATATGCCGCCTCCTCTGCCTCGCTGGTCTCCTGGTTGTGGCTGTGCGCGTTCGTGCTCGGCTACCCGCACGCGTTGTATACGACATTGGAGATACGCCACCTCGTCGAGGCGCGTAAGGAGAGCGCTGGGAGGCGCACGCTGGGTCAGTTGGCCTGCTTTGGAGGGCATGGGTTGCTTGGCGGTGTGCTCGCGGTATGGTACGTCGCACACGGTGCGGTGGTGCTGGCGGAGCGGCTGGGACAGGAGGTCCACGCGATGGTGGTGGTGCTGGCGGTCGGGGCAAGTGTCGGCGCGGTGGTGGGGTTGCAGGACGTGCTCGTGATGCATGTCCTGCTCCGACCTGGCCGCGTGTTGCGGGCCAGCGTGCGCGCGCTCACCTCTCCGCGCCACCTTGCGCTGACGGCCCCGACGGCGATCGCGCAGTTTCTACTCGCCGAATTCGTACTCCCGCTGGTGTAGGAGGGTCGGATTGTCCACGTCTTTTTTCACCGGGCCGACGCCGGACATGTCTCGCTTTGGTTTATCGTCGTTCCTCATATACCGTTCACGCTGCGTCGTTCCGTAAACAGCATGAGCGACTACCGTGCCTTCGTCCTCAGCGGCTCGTCAGTGGTGCTAGCGAGCGCGACCAGAGCGACGTACACCTCCGCGTCGTCGAACGGAACTCGCCCCTGAAGCCAGAGCGCCTGATCCACACCGGAGCGCAGCTCGGGCAGGAGGAAGTCGCGGTATCGCATCATGAAGTGGTTCTCGAACGCCAGGGTCCGAGCGCAGCTCGCTCGCAGCTGCTCCTGATCGCTCGGCTCTGGCGGGATAAGGTAGCTCCAGCGACCGCGGCACACGGTGTAGACCTCCTCGAGCAGGGAGGACCAACCATCGCCGACGTGCAACCGATACAGCTCGTGACATCGACGCTTGCTCGGCACGTACTCCCGCGCGACGAAAGCCACGAGCGCGGTTGCCATCCATCCGGTGACCCGTACAAGATTGCGCGTGGAGGGGAATTCAACGCCATCGGCGCCCCGCAAACTGCGATTGTCATACCCGAAGAACTCGCTGTCGGGATCGGGATACCCCAACGACAGCCGCACGACCGGCGGGCGGTGGAAGACGTTGACCACGAGCCAGTATGCCGCGTGCATGCGGTCACGGGTCCATTCCTCGATCTCGAGCAACGGGAGGTCAGCCAGGACATCGTCGCCGTACAAAAGGCGGCTGGCAAGCTTGAGCATCGGCGGCACGCCGTGGGAGAGGTCCGACTCCGCGATCACGTCCGAGTCGAGCGCGACCTCGCTCGATCCCGCACAGCGCCTGGCGAGCTCCTCGGCCCGTGCGCGCTCCTTTTCGTCCTCGAACCAATCGCCGAAGACGATTGTAAGGTCTAGGTCGCTCGTGTGGAGGCTGGTTCGGTCGACATGGCTGCCATCCATGTAGCAGGCACGGATCCTGTTCGGGAATGCCGTTGCGAAGGTTTCCAGAGTATCCCGCACGCACCGGTCGAGGTTCGCGCTTCCGGTGGTGCCGCGGAGCGTGATGGGTTCCCCGTGGTGCTCACTTGTGAGGCGTACGGTGTTGCGAGGCAAAAGGAACTACACAGACCGGGGATACGCGCCGAGCACGCGGACCCAGGCGGTTTCGCGCTCAACTTCCCGGATGGCGGACGAGAGCGCGGGCTCTGTCGCCCAGCCAACGCAGTCCACGTAGAACACGTACTCCCAGCCCTCACCGCGCATCGGCCGTGATTCCAGCTTCAGGAGGTTCACATCCCGCGCGGCAAGACACCCCAGCGCCCGGTGCAGCGCGCCGGGACGATTCGCGGTGGAAAAAACGAGCGAGGTCTTTCCCTCTACCTCCGCTTGCGGTACGGCATGGTGAGCAACCACGAGGAACCGGGTGCGGTTCGTGGGATTGTCCTCGATACCTTTCGCGAGAACTGCAAGGCCGTATACTTCCGCCGCGCGGCTGGATGCCACCGCTCCGCACGTCGGATCCCCAGCCTCCGCTACCCACCTCGCTGCGCCAGCCGTGTCATGGTAGGAAACCGCCTGGATTCCACGCTCGCGCAGCCACCCTGCCGTCTGGTCCAGCGCCTGTGGGTGGGAGTAGGCGCGTTCTATGGTCTCCGTGGCAGCTCCGAGTGGTGCGAGCAGACAGTGTCGAACACGCAGTTCGTGCTCCCCCGTGATATGCAGCCGCCCCGCGTGCTCCAGAAGCAGGTCGTACGTCTGATGGATCGTACCGGCTTGTGAGTTCTCACACGGCACGACGGCGACATCGGCTTCCTCGCGCACCAGCGTCTCGAAGACATCGCGCAGCAGCGGGCGTGGCACGCTGTCCGCTCCTGGCATCGCCTCGATCAGCGCCTGCTCACTGTACGCGCCCGGCTCTCCCTGGAACACTACTCGCATCGTCGTCTCCCTAGTCGACCACAACGTCATTTTTTGTCTTATAGTGCGTCCTATCCTACCAAAACCCACCCTGATTGGCCCGGCAGGCCGAGGCTGCTGCGTCCGCTGTGACTCGGCACGGTGTGGCCGACCACGCGGGTGCGCCGCCGTCATACTGGCCCTCCCCATCCAACCGTAAACATTCGATAAACGCAACGCCGTAGATTGCGCCCAGCGGGCCGGGCTTGTGATGGAATAGATTCTGCGTTGGCGTGCCTTCTGGGTCGAATAAAGCGACGCTATACAGTACCCATGGGCTAGAGACACGTGGTACTTGCGATGCGAGACTATAAAGCAGGAGGAGTTATGGCATGAGTCTCACGTTCGTACATCGAGCCACAAGCACTGGTCAATCCTCGCATTATGGGACTAGCCTCGTCGCATCACTGCGCCAGGCAGACATCCGAGGCGTCGAGCGCACACTCGGCTGGTTGCTCACTGCGGTGCTCCTGATCTTGTGGTTCGCGCTGGACTGGCCCTCGTCCGTGCTGCTCGCGTTGATCGGACTGCAGCTCTTGGTCGCTACCAGTCCTCGCCGCGCGTAAGCATTTCACGCGCACCGGCGACCTATGCGTGCGCCAGCCCAGCCGACTCCAGCAGCAGGAATCTTGCATGGAAGATCGTGAAGCCCGTGACCACGAGCCGCAGTATGACTCGTGAGCGACCGGCGTTCGTCTCGGGAATGAGGTCCGTCGCACCCATGTACAGAAAGGTCTCAGCCTCAAACGCGAGAAAACCCTTCGCGATCTGTTCACCGACAACACCGAATTGCGCCATCACCAGCCCTCCGAGCACCGTCGCGACGTCGAGCGCGACCACTGTCATTGACGCTGAATGCAGGTTCTGTCCAAGTGCGAGCCTGATGCCGGCGAGACCGCCCCCCAAGGTAACTTGTGCAGCAGTACCGCACATAAGATCAACAAGCTAGTTCCTGCCGCCTGTACGAGGCCAGTCATGATTCCAACTCCGTCGATGCAGGCGTGCACCGTCAAGCCAAGCAGGTCGGTCTTGCTCGCCGTTGAATTGAGCTGACGCGCCTTGTGGTGCAGCCGCTCGACCAGCGCGTGACCGTGAAGGACGACATGTTGCTCGTGTTCCTCCTGATCTTTGTGAGCCCAGCGGGAGAAGGTGTTTTCCGTTAGAAGCAACATGAGATGTCCGAGTGCGGTCAACGGTCCCGCGTGCGGATCCTCCGCCAGAGCCTCGGGTATGAGTTCGAGCACCTACGCGGGGAGGCTGAAACCCACACCGAGCGCTACGAGCACGTCCAGATAGACCCAGGTCAGTCGAAACGAAGTCTCTAGCAGCCCCCCGAATACGTCGGCCATTCTCGGCCGCGATTGTCAGCAACATGCCGAACGCAAGCGAATCCTTTATTCCGCCCCTGCCGTGCATCCGGCGCATACTCCGGTCAGTTTGAGGGCGTGCGCCCATAACGTCAAACCCGAGCGTTGCACCGCCGCAGAGAGCGCTGATTCGAGCGGGCAATCTTCTATCTCCCCGATCGCGCCGCAGGCACAACACACGTTGTGGTGCTGATGAGGCGGGCCGCAAAGCACGTATCCCTCCTGCCCGCCGGAGAGGCGCACACGCTCCAGCGCGCCGAGGTCAATCAGAAGGTCCAGGGTGCAGATCAGCATCGCGCGCCGTATATCGGGCACCTTTACCGTGACGCCTCGTACAGCTCCGCCGCGGTGAATGTGCCCGCGCGCGGGACCATCGAGCAGAGCAAGCACCGCTCCGCGCGGGTCGGTGAGCTTGTACCCGCCGCCACGGAGCAGTCGGCGCAAGGCGAACTGGTCCACGGTACTTCTTTGCGAGGCTTTCGGCGTGTCAAATGATGATGGTATCAACCATTGTTCGTCAAACCAACTTGCGCCGGCGGGTCCTTCGCCTCGGTCCATCATTCTCGGCCGTATTGCGCACGGCCAACTTTGTTATACTCGCCTCAAATAGACGCTGAGAGTTCGTTAAGTATGCACGGACGTTGGGGTCTCGTATTCCGGTGGAGGTTTAAGAGTGGTCATTCGTCGTAGCTCTGGTCTGGCATCCTTTTTCGCGCTGCTGGCGCTGATTGTCGCCCTCCTCCCGGCCAACACCGCTGGCGCTGCAGGCGTCGTCGCCACGGTCGCTGGCAGTTTCCAAAGCGAGGTCGACTGTCCGGGGGATTGGCAGCCCGACTGCGACCTCACACTGATGAGTGACCCGGATGGCAACGGCATCTACACGTATGCTACGGGCGGCCTGCCTATTGGCGTGTTCGAGTACAAGATCGCCCTCAATCAAGGCTGGGATGTGAGCTACCCGGTCGGGAACCTCACCTTCAGCATCGCCAACGCCAAC
>JACDAU010000124.1 GCA_013695265.1 Chloroflexia bacterium | reverse complement strand
GAGGAGGAAACCCGAGGGCTACGCGAACCGGGCAACGGCGGCTTCCGGGTCTACGCCGATCCTGCGGGCCACCCGTTCTGCCTGATCTGGGGCTGAGGCACTCTGTAACGGTCCGCTTTGAGTGGCGCGCTTCGGTACACTTTTGGTGGCGTACTCCGCGCCCATAAGGCTACCACCTGTGATATGGAGTCTGCCCGTGCCAGGAGATGTGGGCAGATCGCCTTCCCGCGTGCCGGCAGTAGCGCTCCACCGTCAAGAGGCTTGCCTGCCCGACGATGCGTCTCAGGGTCGGCAAATTCATCCCCGACTCCCATAGATCTCTGATCGCCGTGTGCCGAATATCGCGCGGGGTGAGCGGTTGGATTCCCGCCTGCCGGGAGCGCTTCTCCAGGATGCCGAATACCGCCTTCGGAGACATCCCACCTTCGACGAGGCTGCCGCCCTTGCTTATAGGACTGAAGAGCTTCCCAGGCCTCCCGCCCCTGACGGCGATCCAACCGGCAATGGCGTCCGCCGCCTGGTCGCCGAGCAGAACCGCGCGACGCCGGTGCTCCCTGCCTGCCTTCACGCGTAGGCTCGGCGGTTCGAGGCTGTAGTCATCTAGGTCCAGGTTCACCGCCTCCCGGCACTCCAGTGCTCCTGCGTAGACTGCAGCGAGCAGCGCGGTATCGCGGACTCCGGCCACGCCGCGATCACTGTTACAGGTGGCGAACAGCGCCGAGAGCTCCCCGTGGGTTGCGGGACGGCCGGTGGGCGCTGGTTCTGTCCGGCAGTTGCGAAGCTCCTGGATGGCATGGTACTGATCGTACTCGATCATCCGCAGGTCGTACGCCGTGCGGGCGAGCCCCCTGATCGCCGCCAGGCCGACGTTGACGGTTCCCGGCGCGGTCCCGCCATCGAGCAGCGCCTCGCGGATCCGATCCACGCGCTCGGCGGTCAACTCGTGCCAGACGACATCCTCGTAGTCGGCCCCGAGCACCACCGCCACGGCCCTGAGTCGGCTCCGCATCACGCCGCGCGTCGCGGGACTCACGCCGCCCATGTACTCGCTCAGTAATGGCCACTGCATCTTCGCCTGCTCGTACATAGGCTCACGCTGTCCCGATGACGAGCGTTTCGCGTGCGGCCTCCACCACCTCCGGAGTGATGATGGCGAGATGGTTGATGGCCAGGACCCGCTCCACCTGCTGGAGCAGCCGCTGCATCAGGCGGAAGTTGCCGCCCGTGATCCGCACCATCGCGGCAACCGCTCCCTCGTCTACGAACGCCTCCGGGGCCAGGCTCACCCCCAGCAGCGCGGCCCGCTGGGTAATGATCCCGCTCGTCTCCTCGGTGCCAAGCGCGTGGAAGCGGTGGACGAAGCCGACGCGGGAGTAGAGCTGCGGGTAGCGGGCCAGGCTCTTCTCCAGCCCCGGCATCCCCAGGAGCACCAGCCCGAACCCATCCCGGTCGTACATGTCCCGCAACTGCTCCAGCGCCGTCACCTTGAGCCTGTTCGCCTCGTCCACGATCAAGAGCTCCGTCCGGTCGGGAATCTCTGCGGGTACCTTCGACTTTCCCGTCCTTCCGGCTGCATCCACCAGCCAGCTCACGAGGTTACGGCGGCGCTCGATCTCGCCGGCGATGGCGGAGGGCGAGCTGGACACGGGTGGGGTGTAAAACACGCTCCGGCAGCATGCGACCTCAGATGGAGGCTTCTTCGTGTAGGCATATCGGGGGAAGTAGGGCTCCAACACGTCCCACCGAGAGTAATGTCGCGCCGAGATCGTCTTTCCCACTCCGGGTGCACCGACGCACACGCCGATGTAGCGGTACCGTTGGCAGTTGTCGAGGAACTCCGTGAACCTAAGGTACTCCCCGGTTTCGACGAAGGTCGTGGCCGCCCGAGCCGTGGTGTTACTCATGGATGTACCTCTTGAGCCGCGGCTTCGCCGGACGCGGCAGTTCCGGCTCGAGCTCCACGGGCGGAGGCTCGCGCCGACGCAGCGCGAGCAACTCCTCCACCGCGGCCTGCCTGTCCCGCAGCTCCGTCTGCAACTCCCGTCTCCTCCGGTTGCGCGCTGACACGATTTCCTGGAGACTTACTGTCGCGCCCGCCAGCTCCGCGCAGACTGCGCGACATAGGAATGCGCCCTCGTGATAGACGCGGATCTCCGCGAGGTCGCGCGGGTCGTAGCGGATGATCACGTTCTCGCCCACGTAGGCGGCGAGCGTCGCGTCCATGTATCGGTAGCCATGGAAGCGGATACCATCGCGACGCACCCGGCGCGAGTCCGGGACCGTCAGGAGCAACAGGTCGAGCCGCTCCAGCGACTCCGGCAGCCGGGGCAGGAAGCCGCCCGCCTCCCAGTGCTCCGCGGGCGTCTGGTGCGTCTCCCCATGGATCCTCCGGTGGTAGGTGTCGATCAACCAAGACCGGAAGCGGGCTTCCAGCGCGGCGAGCGTGAGGACGGGCTCGACTGGGCCGCTGCCCGCGGGCTTATACCCGGGTAGATCCAGGAGCAGCATCCGGTTCACAGTGCCGAAGAAGCGTTCGATCTTGCCTCGACCGCGCGGCTGCCCCGGCTCGGAGTACACCAGCCCCATCTCGATATCAACGGCCACCTGCTCCATGCGTTTGGAGGTGAAGTCCGGACCATGGTCGGTGTAAAAGGTGTCCGGGATTCCGCATACCTGCCACTTCGCGTCGCCCTTGCGCCAGATCGCCTGCTGCAGCGCGAGGGCTGTGCCGGTGCTGGAGGGTGCGGACAAGGCGAGGTAGTAGCCGGGTACCGCGCGGCTGTAATCGTCGAGGATGACCGTCAGCCAGGGGCGAGCGGACTGGCCGCGCTCGTCGATCACGCGGATATCGAGCTCGGTATGGTCGGCCTGCCAGATCTCGTTGGGGCGGCTCGCCTCGCGGCGGTGCAGCAGATCGTACGCCTGGCGGTATCCCTTGTCCCCCTCCTGCGCCAGGGCCACCAGAGCCGGATCGAGGTGGCGGACCAGGCGATACACCTGTCGGTAATGCGGCTCGGGCCAGCCCTCGCGGACGGCCACCTCCGACGCCCGCCGGTGGATGGAGGCGACCGTGGGCGCGGGCCTCCGCAGCGCCAGCCCCTCGATCAGGCGCTCCAGTTCGGGGGGCAGCCCGTGGCTGTGTCCCCGGTCGCTCCGGGGACGCTCGAGCAACTCAGCGAGCCCGCCTTGCCTGTAGCGTGCAAGCCACCGCTGGGCGGTGCGGAAAGGAACGTCGGCCTCCCTGGCGGCGCGGGTCAAGGGCACGCCGTCCTCTAGGTGCGGGCGCAACACCGCGAACCGGGCTAGTGTCTCCGCCCGCTCAGCATCGCCGGCGCCCGCGAGACTCCTCGCGGTGTCTTCCATTGCTACACTCCCGCTCTGCCGATTGCGTCCCGCAGGTCATCCTCGCTGGGTGTCAGGTAGCGCACCGTCGTCTCCAGGCGGGTATGGCCAAGCAGGCGCTGCACCTCGGGCAGCTGCGCCCCGCTCGCGAGCAGCCTGCGAGCCAGGCTGTGTCGCAGCATGTGCGGCGTGACCGACTCCAGTCGCCGCGCCAGTTCCCGCAGCCGCTCGGCGCCCGCGATATCGCTGGTCCTGGCGGCTGCGGCGGTCAACGCTGACGCCGCATCGTGCCCGAGCCGGGAGAGGGTGCGCTGTGCCGCGCGCTGGTCGATCCCAGGCCGTAGTGGCCTGCCCGGCGCGTTCGCCGCTATCCCCACGAGCAGTTGCTCACGCTCCTCCTGGCTTCCGACCGCTGGCATCCCCTGGGGGCATCGTACGGCTTCGACATACCGGCGCAGCAGTCGAGTGGCGTCCGGATGGAGAGGCACCCGCCGCGCCTTTCCGGCCTTGCCGCTGCGCACGATCACCGTCCCGGCCGGGAGGTCCACGTCCCGGAGTTGGACGTCGCATGCCTCCTGCACCCTGAGCCCTGCGTACACCAGGAGCGCGAGCAGCGCCTCGTCGCGCGACCGTAGCACCGGGTCGGGCGTGGCGCGGGCAGCGCGCAGGAGGGCGTCCACCGCCTCGCGGGGCAGGGAGCGTGGCGAGAGTTCGGGGGACGGCACAATGCCCACTTCGAGTGCCGGGTCGTCGGGCAGCAGGCTCTGCCTGGTTGCCCAGGCAAAGTAGCCACGCAGGGAGGCGAGTCCTCGGTTGATGGTGGCCGGCGCGGCGCCGTCGTGCCGCTGACGGTCGCCGCGCCAGTCGCGCAGGTCCTCGTGGCGCACGAGCGCCGGCTCGAAAGCGCGCGATCGGGAGGTCTCCCACCAGGCGACGAAGCGGGACAGATCCGTGCGGGCGGCTTTGAGGG
>JACDAU010000123.1 GCA_013695265.1 Chloroflexia bacterium | reverse complement strand
GACGCGACGGAGCTGGAGGATCGAAAGGTCGTCGTGGACCGCGCGTACGTCCGCTCGAAGATCGAGGATCTGATCGAGGACGAGGATCTGAGCAAGTTTATCTTGTAATATCAACTGCGGCTGAATGGAAGTGCATCTGTCATTCTGAGCCTGCGAGGAATCCGTGGTCAGGGTTACGGATCCCTCACGGAGTTCGGGATGACATGCAGCAGAGTTCAACCCGATTGCCCATAACCGTTAGAAGTGCCGGCCCTCGGTGGCCGCTCGGTGGTTTGACATGAGCGGGGTACGAGGGCAGGCACGGAGACCTGCGCCCTACGCGCAGGCGAATACGCGGCGCCTCCCGTAGGGTCGTTCGACTGCACGTCTTTCCGTGGGGTTCACTGCTGCCGACCACCGTCGCACGGGCACCAACCAGTGAGACTCCGGTGGGTTACGTCACGTCTCGGCGGCGCAGCAGCAGACCGGCGACGATGAGGAAAACGGCCACGTACGCGACGAGCACGAACATCGCCTGCTCCCCGCTCACCGCAGTACTCACGCCGAATGCGCCCGTCTCCAGTTCGGGCGCAGAGCGGAAAGAGCCGGCGAGCGATCCCGCGTTAACGCCGGGCATAGCCTTGCGGAGGGTGTCTATGAAGTCGACCAGGACCGAGAAAAGGGCGAACAAGCCCTCCAGCACGAACGCCCAGACCAGTCCCAGGCCGATGGCGAGCGCGGTGCCGCGCGTCAGGATACCGAGGAACACCCCGAACGACGCCCACATCGCGAGAATCAACCAGGCCGCGCCCAGTCCTCGGAGCACGACCGACGCTGAGGGCCAGTTCATGGCAGTGTTCTCTATGCTGGCGATCCCAGCACTCAGGAGGGCGCCCGTCGCAAAGATCAGGAGCACGAAGGCCAGCAGGACCGCGCCCAGGGCGAGCAGTTTGCCCAGGAAGACGCTGATACGCGTGGGCCGCTGGGTCAGCACCGTCTTCATCGTGCCCCAGCCGAACTCGCTGCCAGCAACGAGCGCGCCGAGAATAAGCACGATTGCGCCACCGAACAATGGAAAGCCATCCAGGAGGTTGGGAACCAGGTTCTCTGGCAGGGTGCCTGCCAAAATCTCCTGAGGCAATCCAAACTCGCTTTGCGTCTCAGCGCTTGCCTTCACGGAAAGATACACGCCGTATGGCAGGACGTACCCAAAAAGCACGGTGAGACCCAGCCATAGCAGACCCAGAACCCACGTCGCGGGGCGCTTGCGGAGCTTCAAGATCTCCGCTGCAAATGAGGCGCCGATCACGAGGTTTCCCCTCCTTCGGTGAGCTGCAAAAAGACCTCCTCCAGCGAGCGTTCCTGCGGTCGCAGCTCGCTCACCTCCACTCCCGCCTCGATCAGGTAGCGATTGATCGCGGCTGCCTGGTCCGGGTCCGTGTCAAGCCGCAGCGCGCCGCCCAGCAGATGCACGTGTTCCGCACCGAGGATGCGTTCAATTTGCTGCCGTGCCTGCTCGATCGGCTCAGCACGCACCAGCAAGCCGATCTCGCCGCGCAGCTCCTGTACCGTCCCCTCCGCGACGAGCTTGCCGCTGGCGATGACCCCGGCGCGGTCACAGATCTGTTGCACCTCGCCAAGCAGGTGGCTGGATAGCAGAACCGTGCGCTCGCCCTGTCCTAGCCGACGAATGAGACTTCGCATGTCCGCCATACCCGACGGGTCCAGACCGTTTGTCGGCTCATCGAGGATCAACAGCTCCGGATCCTTCACCAGCGCCGCAGCCACACCGAGCCGCTGCTTCATCCCGAGGGAGTACGTCTTGAACTTGTCTCCCGCCCGGCCCGTGAGCTCGACCTGGTCGAGGGCTGCGGCGATGCGCGCGCTGTCCACACCGGCGTACCGGGCAACGACGCGCAGGTTGTCGCGTCCGGAGAGGTACGGATAAAACGCCGGCGACTCGACGAGGGAGCCAACGCGGGCGAGGCTGGCAGAGCTGCCGGGCGCTTGCCCCAGCACGCGCGCCGTGCCCGAGGT
>JACDAU010000122.1 GCA_013695265.1 Chloroflexia bacterium | reverse complement strand
AGGGGGACGCGGACGACGAGCCGGAGAACCCGCGCGGACGCATCCGCAACGCGAGCAAGCTGCTGACGACTGCGGCGGTGATCATGAGCGTGCTGCTGATCGCGAGCAGCCTTGTGACCACGCTGCTGATCCCGCATGAGGAGTTCGAAGCGGGCGGGGAGGCGAGCGGCCGTGCACTGGCATTCGTCGCGCACGAGTACCTGGGTGATCTGTTTGGCACCGTGTACGATTTGAGCACCATCTCGATCCTCTGGTTCGCCGGGGCGTCCGCGATGGCTGGCCTGCTCAATATCGTGCCGCGCTACCTGCCGCGCTACGGGATGGCGCCCGACTGGTCCCGTGCTACCCGTCCGCTTGTCCTAATCTTTACAGCGATCTGCTTTTTGGTGACGATCCTGTTCCGTGCTGGCGTGGAAGCGCAGGCAGGGGCGTACGCCACGGGCGTGCTCGCCGTCATTACGTCCGCGACAATCGCCGTGACGCTCTCCGCCCGGCGAAGGGGACAAACACGGGCGACGATCTGGTTTGGCATTGTCGCGCTGATATTCGTCTACACGACGGCGATCACCGTCATCGAGGATCCCGGAGGTTTGGGGATAGCGGTGGCGTTTATCGGCGCGATCATCGTGACGTCGCTTGTCTCCCGTGTGTGGCGCACCACGGAGCTGCGCGTCACGGAGATCGAGACTGATGAGATGGCGGATGGCTTCATCAACGAGGCAGCGCAGCATGGCGAGATACGAATCATCGCGAATCACCCCGATGACCGGAATGAGCGCGAGTACCTCCTTAAGGAGCGGGAGGAGCGCGAGAGCAGTCACATACCGCCAGGTGATGCCGTGCTGTTTCTGGAGGTGACGGTGGCCGATGCGTCGGAGTTCGCCCCGACGCTGCGGGTCACAGGTCACCGGTTGGATGATTACAGGGTGCTGCGTGTCCATGCCGCGTCGATACCGAACGCGATCGCAGCCATCCTGCTCTATCTGCGCGATCGAACGGGCAAGCAACCACACATCTACTTCGCCTGGACCGAGGGCAATCCGCTGAAGTTCCTTATGCGCTACGTGCTCTTTGGGGAGGGCGACATCGCGCCCGTCACGCACGAGGTGCTGCGCAAGGCCGAACCCGACCCGACCCGTCGCCCCGCGATTCACATCGGCTAGGTCCGCCCATTACGCCGGTTTGTGTGGGTCGAGTCGGGGAAGAACGGCGGCTACGTTCGCGGGTTGCGCTCTTCGTCGGGAGGCTCGAAAATGCCGATCAGCAGCGACACGATCCCGGCAGGCATAAAGAACACGCAAATGAAGTAGACGAACGGCAGGAAGTTACCATCGGATATCCGCGACTCGTATTGCAAACCGAAGATGATTGCGATAGTCAACGCGATCACCGCAAACACCTGACACATCGCGCCCCAGAAGAAGTATCCCCGGCGGTCGCGCGGCTGGGTGCGCATCGCGAGCAGGTTCACGAGCATCGAAATCACCGCCGAGATGAGCAGAAACGTCACAAACACGCTAATCATGGCCGTAGTATGACACAAAGCGAGCCTGCTTTTCCAGATGTCCTGCGTCAACGAATGCCGCCGTGTTCGCCCGCGTTCCGCTTCTGTGTGCCGGATGGCCGGTAAGCCGCGTGTGCGTGGTAGAATACGCCCGATAACCCGAGAAACAGAAAGCCCGAGGAACCGCTCTTGTCCGATACCGACCGACCGGCGACGAAGATCGTCGCGACCGTTGGCCCCGCCAGCAGCGACGAGAAAACGCTCCGGGCCTTGATGGAGGCAGGGGTCGATGTGTTCCGCCTCAACTTCTCCCACGGCGAGCCGGAGGAACACGCCGCGACCTGCCGCCTCATCAACCGGTTATCATCGGGGTTTAACTCCCCTATCGCCATCTTGCAGGACCTTCAAGGTCCGAAGATCCGCGTTGGCGAGCTGGAGCACCCGGTGCCGCTTATTGCCGGGGAACGCGTGACCCTCACGAGTCGTGATGTGCCGGGCACCTCACAGCTTGTTCCCACGACATATGAGCACCTGGCGCACGATGCCCAGGCGGGCAACACGCTGCTTCTCGACGATGGCGCGCTCGAATTGCTCGTGCTCGCTACCACGGATACGGACACTCAGTGTGAGGTGGTCCGTGGTGGGCTGCTCAAACAGCGGAAGGGTATCAACCTGCCCGGCGTTCACGTTAGCGCCCCCGCCCTCACGGCGAAGGACCTCGCGGATCTGCGCTACGGTGTGCAGATGGGCGTAGACTACGTCGCGCTCTCGTTTGTTCGCCGACCCGAGGACGTGTTGCTCGCGAAAGAAGAACTGCGCGCGCTCGGCGCGGAGACGCCTATCGTCTCCAAGCTGGAGAAGCCGGAAGCGATAGCCGCGCTTGATCCCGTGTTGCGGGCCAGCGATGCCGTGATGGTGGCGCGCGGCGACCTCGGGGTGGAGATCTCCCCCGAACGGGTGCCGATGATTCAGAAAGCAATCCTTGAGCGCGCCATCGCCCTCGGGCTGCCCTCGATCACTGCGACGCAGATGCTGGAGAGCATGATCTCCAGCCCCCGCCCCACCCGCGCGGAGGCGAGCGACGTGGCGAACGCGATCCTCGACGGCAGTGACGCGGTGATGCTTTCGGGCGAGACGGCCGCGGGCCAGTTTCCGGTGGAGTCCGTGCGCATTATGCGGCGGATTGCCCTTGAGGCCGAACGAAGTGGCCGCACGAAGCCGGGCGCGCGCCGCGAGCACTCCAGCTCCGTACACGCGCTCAGCAACGCTGCCCGGTCGCTCGCGGAGGATCTGCCGGATGTGGTCGCCGTCGTGCCGCTGACGAACACGGGATACACCGCCCGCCTGATGAGCGGCGCGCGCGTTCCAGCCCCGATCTGGGCCTACTCGTACACCGAGAAGGTGCGTCGGGGGCTCGCGCTGTGGTGGGGCGTGCGCTCGCTGCTGATGCCCAAGCTGGAAACGACGGAGGAGGCGATTAGCTGGGTGGAGCAGGACCTGCTCGACCGCCGCCTTGTGAGTGAGGGCGCGACGATCGTGATCACCGGCGGGCTCCCGCTGCTCGCGCCGGCCCGCACCAACTTTGTGAAGCTCCACGTGGTCGGCACGCTCGCGTAGGCGCCGCGCCTCTGTACAGACAGCGGGTATTCGTTAACTATGTGGGCCACGCCGCGCCGATTGGGCCGGCGGAATCGCTGAGTGACAGGAGAGACCCACGTATGCGCACGATTCTCATCATCCTCGTGATCCTCGTCGTCGTATTTGCCGTGTACCAGATGTCCGGGCGCCGCCGTTCCTAAGCATCAGACCACATGCTTCACATGCTTGTGTCGCTAGAACCCTTCGAGCGGTGGCCTCTTGTGTATCTGACGGCACCCAACGTCTGTCCTGACCGGCACGCCGCCGAGCAGGCAGGAGTGTCCGCGCCATTACTATTGGCGCC
>JACDAU010000089.1 GCA_013695265.1 Chloroflexia bacterium | reverse complement strand
CCGATGGAGTGACGATGGGCACGGAGGGGATGAACGCCTCGCTCATCAGCCGGGAAGTTATCGCGGACTCCATCGAGCTGGTCGGGCGCGGACACATGTTCGACGCGATCGTTATCATCGCCGCGTGCGACAAGACGCTCCCGGGGTCCGCGATGGCGCTCACCCGACTCGACATCCCCGGCTTCGTGCTGTACGGCGGCTCGATTCTGCCGGGGAACTTCCGAGGGCAGGACGTGACGATTCAGGAGGTGTACGAGGGGATCGGCGCG
The DNA here is from genome assembly GCA_013695265.1 of Chloroflexia bacterium. Taxonomy (GTDB): domain Bacteria; phylum Chloroflexota; class Chloroflexia; order Thermobaculales; family Thermobaculaceae; genus JACDAU01. The sequence goes on along the minus strand of JACDAU010000089.1, from coordinate 1,939 downwards.
AACGCCGCGGGGAAGATGAGCGACGAGGACCTCGACGAACTGGAGCGCGTCGCGTGCCCCGGCATCGGCGCGTGTGGCGGACAGTTCACCGCGAACACAATGGCGACGGCGATCGAGGTGCTCGGCCTGTCCCCGGTCGGGATGGCGTCCACCCCCCAGCCCGACCCCACGAAGCAGGAGATCGCCCGGCAGGCGGGGCGGCTCGTGATGGACCAGTTGGAGCGCGGCCTGAAGCCGAGTGAGATCCTCACGCGGCAGAGCTTTCTGAACGGCATCGCGATCGCGAACGCGACAGGCGGCTCGACGAACATCGTACTGCACTTCCTCGCGATGGCGCGCGAGGCGGGCATCGAGCTGTCCATCGACGACTTCAACCCCGTCAGCGACAACACACCGATCATCGCGGACCTCAAGCCGTCCGGCAAGTACACGGCGGTGGACGTCCACAACGCGGGCGGCATCGGCCTCATCACGAAGCGGCTCATCGAGGGCGGCAAGATCGACGGCGAGCAACTCACCCCCACGGGCAAGACGCTCGCGGAAGAGGTTGCGGACGTGACGGAGACGCCGGGGCAGAAGGTGGTCCTCTCGGTGGACGCGCCGAAGAAGGCGACCGGCGGGCTGCTGGTGCTCAAGGGCAACCTCGCGCCGGAGGGTGCGGTCATCAAGGTGGCGGAGTCGCCGAGGCCGCGGCACCAGGGGCCGGCACGAGTGTTTGAGTCTGGCGAGGACGCGATGCAGGCCGTGACGCACCGCGAGATTGAGCACGGGGACGTGGTCGTCATCCGTTACGAGGGGCCGCGCGGCGCGCCGGGAATGCCCGAGATGCTCGGTGTCACCGCAGCGCTCGTTGGCGAGGGACTGGGCGAGACGGTGGCGCTGGTTACGGACGGCCGGTTCAGCGGCGCGACGCGCGGCTTCATGGTAGGCCACGTTGCGCCGGAGGCCGCGGTCGGCGGGCCGATCGCTGCGCTGCGGGAAGGGGACCTGATCACGATCGACCTGGAGCAGCGCACGCTGGACGTGGAGCTATCCGCCGAGGCGATAGCCGCGCGGCTGGAGCAGTGGAAGCCACAGGCGGCGCGCTACGAGTCGGGCGTGTTCGCGAAGTACGCCGCGCTGGTGTCCTCCGCCGCAGAAGGGGCAGTGACCCGGCCCGTGCGCTGACCGTGCCGGGTGTGCGTAGCAGGGATCCCATGTCATTCTGAGCCAGCGAAGAATCCGTGGTCCGAGGATTATGGCTTCTTCGCGGGACGACACAAGTACCGCACCTGCCGCGCACAGTCATCCCCCAACAAGGTGCTCTGCTGATAGACGAGAAGCGCCTGGTTGAGGGCAGATACGAAAGGAGCGTCCAGATAACTCACGCGGACAGAATTGCGAGTTACCTGCGCTCTATCGCTCCAAACGGAGCAACCAATGGCGAGATAGCACGTGAGCTACAGATCTCACCGCATCAGACCGTCTTTGCACGGACTCGTGACTTGCTGCTGCAGGGGAGAGCGCATAGCGAGCGCCGAGGAAGGGAGTGGGTGTTCTATGCTACCGACTTGCCCATTCCCCAACAGGCAGCCCCCGAATCGCCGTTGGCGCAAACAGTGGAGGGTAAGAGCAATCTAACTCCGTCTGAGTTTGAGGTGCTTGCCAGGAACGTGGTTGGCGCCCACTATGACGCCAGCCTGTTACCTGGTTCAGTGGCGGGTGTGCGAAAGAAGTTCGATCTTGTGTCGACTGACCAGGAGGTTGTGGGAGACGCAAAGTATTACACTCGTGTCCGTGGCACTGGCCTTCCACCAGCTAAGTTCTCAGTAATCGCCGAGCATGTCTGGTTGCTCGAAAAGACCAGGGCTCCCAAGTCGTTTCTGGTCTTTGGCAACGACCGAGAGGTGCCGGTCATGTGGCTCCAACGCTGGGGGAATCTACTGTCTGGTATCGCGTT
>JACDAU010000067.1 GCA_013695265.1 Chloroflexia bacterium | reverse complement strand
ACCGGGAGATCGCAGCGGACCTCTTCCTCTCCGAGAAGACCATCAAGGCCCACGTCAGCTCCATACTCCGCAAGCTCAACGCGGAGGACCGTACCGAGGCAGTGACCATCGGCCTGCGCCGGGGCCTGATCAGCCTGTAGAAGCGAGCAGCAATGAGTGATGAGTGGGGCGGGCGTTCAGTTGAACGCCGCTACGAGCCCGGCCATCTGACCGCTGCCGCGTCATACGGAGTCCGGGTGAATGCTGTTGCTTTCGGGGCGGCCTCGCGCCCGGCAACGGGTAGGGGCGAAGCATTCGGGACTCGGCTTGTGCTGGTAACCCGAACCTCTTGCTCCGAATGCTCCGCCCCTACTCATCATACGCAATCCCCTTGAACCCCCTTGCCATGTCATCCCGAGCCGAGGCGAGGGATCCGTAACCCCGACCACGGATTCCTCGCAGGCTCGGACTGACACATGCACCACCATCCAGCCGACGTTTCTCACCACTCAACGCTCATCGCTCCTGGCTACGCCCCCTCGCCGATCCAGACCTCGCCGCCATCGAAGACCTCTTTCTTCCAGATCGGGGTCTCTGCCTTCAGGGTGTCGATCACAAAGCGGGCGGCCTCGAACGCCTCGCCCCGGTGCGGCGCGCTCGCGGCGATAGCTACGCTCGCCTCGCCGATCTCCAGCCGACCCGTTCGATGGGGGGCGGCGATGCGGACGCCCGGCCAGCGGCGCGCGGCCTCCTCACCGATGCGGCGCATGCTGGTCTCTGCGGCGGCGTTGTGCGCCTCGTACTCCAGGTAGTGGACGGTGCGGTCCGCGTTGTTGTCCCGCACCACCCCGAGAAACAGCACGACACCCCCGGCACCGGGATGGCTCACTGCGACCAGTAACGCGTCGAGACTCAGCGGATCGTCGGTCACTTGGTACATCTCAACCTCCGGCAACGGGCGGTACGAACGCGAGCTCGTCGCCCTCCTGGAGCGGTTCCTCACCGCTCACAAACTCGCTGTTCACGAGGAAGCGCACGACGGCTTGCAGCGCCTCCAGCCGGGAATTGCCCGCAGAAAGCCGGGCGAGCAGCGCGCGCGGCGTGGTGCCCTCCGAAACCTCCACGCTGCGCTCCCGGTCGCCGAGCAGCTCCCGGTACTGGGCGAAAAGCACCAATCGTACGGTGAGCATGCCGCCGTGGGTCGTCACCGGGCCGACGCACCTGCGGGCACCCGGAGCCTGCTGACCGCCTCGACATAGCGATCCATCTCCTCCCTGGTGTTCATCTCCGTCGCGCACACGAGCAGCTTGTCCGGGTGCTCGGGGAGGAACTGGCCGAGGTCCACGCCAGCGAGCAGGTCGCGCTCGAGGAGCTGCGAGACGATCTCGGCGGCAGGAACGGGGCAGCGGACCAGGAACTCGTTGAAGTACGGCTGAGGCGTCAAGATCTCCCAGCCGGGGAGCGCGCCGATGCGGTCCGCGAGGTAGTGCGCGTTGTTCAGGCAGAGCTGGGCGACGTGCGGCAATCCCTGTTTCCCCATGAGCGCGAGGTAGACCGTCGCGGCGAGGGCGTTGAGCGCCTCGTTCGTGCAGATGTTGCTCGTCGCTTTCTCGCGGCGGATGTGCTGTTCCCGCGTTTGCAGCGTGAGCACGTATCCCCGGTTCCCGTCGAGGTCCTTCGTCGCCCCCACCAGGCGGCCTGGCATGTAGCGTACGAACTTCTCGCGCGTAGCAAACAGCCCGAGGTACGGCCCTCCGAAGTTCAGCTCGTTCCCGAGCGGCTGTCCCTCGCCGACGGCGATGTCGGCCCCGAGCGCGCCCGGCGGCTTCAGCAAGCCGAGCGCGATGGGGTATGTGCTCGCGACGAGCAGCGCACCCGCCTCGTGCGCCGCGTCCGCGAACGCTTGCACATCCTCGATACTCCCGTAAAAGTTGGGGTACTGCACCAGCACGCACGCCGCCTGATCGTCGAGCGCCGCGCGGACCTCCTCGGCCTCCAGCCGCCACGGCTCAGTCACGTCCCCTACGACCTCAATCTGGAGCCCCATCCCGGACGTGAACGTTCGCAGCACGCGCAGCCACTCGGGGTGAAAGGATGCGGAGACGAGTATCTTTCGTCGACGCGTGTAATGGACGGCGAGGAGGCAGCCCTCTGCCGCCGCAGTCGCGCCGTCGTACATCGAGGCGTTCGCGACATCCATTCCCATCAGGCCGGCGACCATCGTCTGGAACTCATAGATGCTTTGCAGCGTTCCCTGGCTCACCTCCGCCTGATATGGGGTATACGCGGTGTAAAACTCCCCCCTGCTGGTGATCCGGCTCACGGCGGGCGGGATGAAGTGGTTGTACGCCCCCGCGCCGAGAAACGACGCGGTGTGGTCCACGTCGCGGTTTTGCTCCGACAAGTGCAGCATCAACCGCAGCACCTCCGGCTCAGACAGCGCGGGGCCGAGATCGAGGTGTGGGTAGCGGTGTGCTTTGGGAATGGCTTCGAGCAGCTCGTCGAAGCTGTCGACGCCGATTGCGGCAAGCATCTCGGCGCGCTCCTGGTCCGTGTGTGGGATGTACGGCATCGTGCCTCCTGGGTTCTCCTGGCAATTATACCGTCGGCAGGTCGCGACGGGCGATGCCCCGATGGGGACGAGCGAGCGGTCCCGTTGACGCCGCCGTTGTGTCGTGGGACGAGACTGCTGCGGATGCTATGATCGGGTGTATAGTGCTGGTGTCGGAAAGGAGACGAACCCTTTGAGACGATTGATCGTACTGATCCTGGCCGTGCTGCTGGGTATGGCGGGCGGCTCGGCCCTGACCCTCTCCATGCTCTCGCAGTCCGAGCCCGCACCGCTCCGCGCACTTCCCGCGCGCCCCGGCAACTCGAACCTCGCCGTAACGCTCGACCGCGAGGTGTTCCTGCGCGAAGTGGCGCGGCGGGCGGTGCCAGTGCTCGACGAGTACGACTTCCGCGACCCGTCCTGGCGGCTGAATGACGACAACACCATTACGCTCGACGCGACGGGGAAGGCGCCGCTCATCGGCACGGAAGTCGCGGTCCGACTGGTGACCCGTCCGGTAGTGCGCGATGGTACGGTGGCCGTCGAAGTGCTCAGCATCAGCTACGGACAGATCCAGGTTTCGGGCAGCGGTCTCTCCGGGCTGGCGGAGGATCTGAACGAGCAGCTCGCCCAGGCGATAGATCGCGACACGTTCGTCGTAGAAGATGTGCGCACCAGCGAGGGCGCGGTGACACTCCGCCTGCGGGTGGTGGGAGACCTGTAGACGGCGGCACCGTCGCGAGGCATACCGGCTGGGACGTACAGGAAGGAGGCGGCGATGGCGGAGATGTACCCCGAGCGGCTACCGGAGGAGGTGTCCAGCGAGGCGGAGCGCAAGCTGTTCACAGAACTGGCGGCGCAGTTGCCTGACGATGTCGCTGTGCTTCACAGCGTGCAGTGGCTAGAGCGGGTCCCACGGCGGTACGACCTCGACGGCGAGATCGACTTCCTCATCGTCGACCGCGACCGGGGAATCTTGATTCTGGAGGTCAAGGGTGGAGTGATCAGTCGCGATCGCTCGATGGGCGGCTGGGCGAGCATGAATCGCCACGGGAAGATCTTCGGGATCAAGGATCCGTTCCGGCAGGCCGTCGGGAGCAAGCACACCCTGAAGCGTCTCCTGGACAACGCCCCGGCGACCCGGCCATTCGCCTTGCGGTATCGCCTGCAGCACGCGGTCGCCTTCCCCGATGTCCTCGCGGAGGGAGTGCACC
>JACDAU010000054.1 GCA_013695265.1 Chloroflexia bacterium | reverse complement strand
CACGCGCAACGACTTACCACTGCCCTGCCGCCGCTCACGCGGTATATGGATGCTCCGCTTGCCGCTCAGGAACTGGCCGGTGATCGACTCCTCACAGCGCTCGATCTCCCGTATCGGTCCTTCTGCCACCACGTGCCCGCCGTGCTCCCCGGCGCCCGGCCCGATGTCCACGAGCCAGTCCGCAGCGCGCATGGTGTCCTCGTCGTGCTCGACGACCAGCACGGTGTTGCCCAGATCGCGCAGTCGGGAGAGCGTCCGGATCAACCGCTCATTGTCCCGCTGGTGCAGCCCGATGCTCGGCTCATCCAGGATGTACACCACCCCCATCAGGCTACTGCCGATCTGCGTCGCGAGCCGGATGCGCTGCGCCTCGCCGCCCGCGAGCGTGTTCGCGCTGCGTTCGAGCGTCAGGTAGTCCAGCCCGACGTCCACGAGGAAGCCCAACCGCTCGCGGATCTCCTTGAGGATCGACGCGGCGATCATCTCGTCGCGCACCGTCAGTGGCTCCGCCCCGTCATACGTCCCGGTCGCGAGACCTTCCGCAAACGCCAGCGCCTCGCGGATGCTCAGGCGCGTGACCTGCGTGATGTTGCGCGCTGCGACCGTGACGCCGAGGCTCTCCGGCTTCAGCTTCGCGCCCTTGCACACGGGACACGGCTGGAGCGACATGTACCGCTCCAGCTCGTTGCGCACGAAGTCGGAGGTGGTCTCCTCATATCGGCGCTGAAGGTTCGGGATCACTCCCTCGAACGCGGTCTTGAACCGCTGTCGCCGGTGCTGCACGGGAATCACCTCCCCGTTCGAGCCATGGAGCAGGATATGCACCTGCTGCGGCGTAAGCTCGCGCACCGGCGAGCGGACGGAGAACGCGTAGCGCTCCGCCACGGCGTCCAGTACACTGCGCCAGTACGCGGCGGTGTTCGGCCCCTGCCGCGCCCACGGTTGAATTGCCCCCTCCGCGATCGACAACTTTGTGTCCGAAATGACCATCTCCGGGTCGAATACCAGCCGGGCGCCGAGTCCGGTACATTCCGGGCACGCGCCGTGGGGACTGTTGAAGCTGAACGAGCGTGGTTCGATCTCGCCGACGCTGATGCCGCAGTTCGGACAGGCGTTCTGCTCCGAGAACATCAACTCCTCGCCACCGATGATGCTGGCGACGACCAGCCCCTCGCTCAGCCGCGCTGCGGTCTCTATCGAGTCCGCCAGCCGCTGACGCTCGCTCGGATCCTCGGACGGGTTGCGAATCACGATACGGTCCACGACCACCTCGATCGTGTGGCTCTTATACCGCGCGAGGTCAATCGTCTCGTCAAGGCCATGGACTTTCCCATCCACGCGGACCCGCGCATACCCTTTCTTCGACAGATCGCCCAACAGGCTGGAGTACTCTCCCTTGCGGTCGCGCACGACCGGCGCGAGGATCATCAAGCGCGTGCCGGAGGGCAAGCGCGCTATGGTGTTCGTGATCTCCTCGACGCTCTGTTCCGTAATCTCCCGACCGCACCGCGGACAGTGTGGACGACCGATCCGCGCAAAGAGCAGCCGCAGATAATCGTAGACCTCCGTGACGGTCCCCACGGTCGAGCGCGGATTGCGGGTCGTGCCCTTCTGGTCGATCGAGATGGCCGGCGAGAGACCGTCTATCTGGTCTACATCCGGCTTCTCCATCTGACCGAGGAACTGACGGGCGTACGCGGAGAGGCTTTCCACATACCGGCGCTGGCCCTCCGCGTAGATCGTGTCGAACGCCAGGCTCGACTTGCCCGACCCCGAGAGGCCGGTGAGCACGACGAGCCTGTCGCGCGGGATGTCTATGGAGATGTTCTTGAGGTTGTGCTCGCGCGCGCCGAGCACGCTGATCTTGTCGAGGGGCATTTAAGGACGGTCTCCCGAAGTTAGCAGTGTCATCAATTCTATGCGCACACCCGTTCTACGTCAACCGTCGGCAATGCCCAAATCGTGACGAGACTGTAAGCGTGGCAAGAACTGGTTCTGTCTGTTGGACTACGAGAACAGCACTTCCGGCAGGGCTTCGAACGACGCTGGGTCGACCGAGAGCACCAGGTCGTCCACCGCGACGTCCAGCACCAAATCCACGGTGACAAGCCGGCCCCAATCCGTGATGTCTTCGGGGCTGACGATGATGCCGACGAACTGCTCCCCGTCGTACGACAGCCGCCGCACCTGGCCGAGCGGCGCTCCATCTTGTGTCAGCACCTCCTGTCCCGGAGAGAACGCAACCGCGCCTTCGGGCACGTTGCCGATCTCCTCGACCACGAGCGGCGCTCCCCCAACGGTTGGCGCGTTCGTCGGCTCGCCAGTCCAGACGGCCGGCGCGGCGCCGATGATGACGCCGGGAGGATCGGCATTCTCCATTGGCTCCAAGTCACTTGCTGGGTCGACGTACCGGTGCATGCGAAAGTCTTCGAGGCGTTCGAGTTGCTCCACGGTCAGCCTGAGTGAGACACGCCCTTCCGTAATCTCAGACACATGCTCGGCAGGCACGACGATGTCCCTGGTGGCCATCGCACCGCGCCGCACCACGACTCCAGCAAACGCATACCCTGCCGGTTCGTACATTACCCCGGAAACATGGCCCGCAT
>JACDAU010000051.1 GCA_013695265.1 Chloroflexia bacterium | reverse complement strand
GCCCTGCCCAGTCCTGCGCTTGATGCCGCGACTGCGGCAACCCTCCCCTGCAATCCCATGTCCATTTGCGCGCTTCCCTCCTCGTACGTGGTGACTATAGCCCAAGCCGCTCCGTAGCTCAAGGGCGCGAGTGCGCTGCCACCACGCGGAAGCACGGGTTCTGGTGGCAGGTCGCGCTGCTGTATGGCTGTGTGCTAAGAGACGCTTGCTGCGGGAAACAGTACCTATGGGCTACGCAGCCAGGGCCATGTGCTGGAAAGAGCTTGTTATTGTAGGAGTAATAGAAGGAATGGTTCTCAAGAAGTATTGCGGGAGGGTCTGCGTGACACGGATTTTCAAGACAGGTCGAACCTTCGGGCACGGCGTTCGCGGCGTGCTGTGTCGCCTGCTGGCGGTCATTGTGCTGCTCGCCGCCGTGCTGCAACCTGTCGGCGTCGCGCGCGGGGCGGATTTGCTGCCAACCAGCGCGACGGCCCTCCCAGTTGCTTCGCGCGATGGGGTGGCGCTCGGGGTAAACAGTGACGGATCGGTGGGGTCGATGAAGGTGGGAAGCCGCATCCTCCCTCGCCACACTACGCGCGGCGGGTTCTCCGTGCGGATGGCCGGTGGCATGCCGAACCTGTTCCACAACCCCAGCTTCGAGACCGATGCCGATGCCAACCGCGTGCCGGATGGCTGGACCTTCGCAGGGACGACCGCCCGGCCCACGTGGGATGCCTCGGTGTACCACACTGGCAAGCGCTCCTTGAAGCTCTCCAACGCAACGAAGGCCACATCCGGCTCGTTCAGCGTGACGGTGCCCGTCGAGGGGGATGCGAACTACTACTTCTCCGGCTGGTTCAAGACGCAGAACGTGAAGCCGACCGCCGCCCTGGGTCGGGAGTCCGGCCAGCTCGACGGTTCTCCCGTTCGTGTGAAGGTAGAGCTGCTCACGAAGTTGAGCGTGGTGAATACGGTGTATGCGTATGCGTACACGGACACGGCGAACTGGCACAAGGCGTTTATCGGGTTCCGCGCTCAGAAGAACCTCATCGCGGTGCGGATCACGACGCAGATCGTTGCCGGATCGGGCACGGTCTGGTTCGACGACTTCCACGTGGGTCGGCTTCTCCAAAAGACGGAAACCGCGGTCGGCGGCACGGTCCGCGCGAGCACCGATGGCAGCGGCAAGCTGTTGCACCACGCCGACCTGACAGCCCAGGGACTGGCACTGGATGCAACGTACACGCCGAACGCGAATCACATCCGCGTCGATGGGGTGGTGCGGAGCACCGTCGCGGCGGACAAGCCACTGCAACTGACGTACACACTTCCGGTGAATGCAACGGGCTGGCGATGGGCCGACTATGCCCGCCGAGCCGAGACGATTGGCGCGGGGCTAACGTATGCCCACGACACCTCCAAGCTGAACCAGAACTCGCGATATCCGTACCGCGTCGTGTACGACAGCAAGTCCGCGCTGGGAATGGGTATCCCGCTGGACCAGCCGCGGATGTTCCGTATCCAGTACACCCCGAAGGGTTTGGCGATCACGTTCGACCTGGGTCTGTCCCGTGCCGCTACGAAGATGGGTCCGAAGGCGTCGTTTTCCTTTGTGCTATACACCTCGGACCCCGCGTGGGGCTTCCGAGCCGCGACACTGAAGTACTACCAGATGTTTCCCAGCTCGTTCACGCGGCGGATCAGCCCTGAGCGCGAGGGCGGCTGGTATCTCTCTCCCCCGTACGGTTCGCTTGATGGCAAGGTCACGGACTATGGCCTGGGCCTGAACTTGATCGCGCTCGGCACGGACGGCAACCAGGGGTACAGCGCCGCGCTGCCGCGGATCTTGCTGTGGGACAATCTGTACAAAATCCACGCCACGGCGTATAACCACCACGGGGCGTACTTCCAGCCTATGGGCAGCACCACGCTGCCGACGTATGATCAGGCGGTGGCGAAGCTGCAGGCTGACGCGAACATGACGCCGACGACCCCGACGCAGGAGCGGATCCGCGACGAGTCTTTGGCCGCGCTGCACTCCACGGAGCGCGACTACAATGGACGCCTGTACTATGAGCAGTATTACACCAAGCTGGCGTGGTATCAGGCACCGCTGGTTCTGCCCAACGCTCCGTACGACTGGGCACGGTCGGTCCGCAAGCATCAGGTAGACCGCGCGTTGCAGATGGCCTCAGACGGAGGAGGCACCCTCAGCGGCATTCATCTGGATTCGGTCTCCGGGATGCGTCGGTGGGCTGGGGTAGAGGACTTCAGCCGCTCACATTGGGCAGCCGCGCAGATCCCCCTGACGTTCAGCTACAACAGCGGGTTGGTGACCCAGAACGGCGTGTTCTCACAGTTCGAGGACTCGCGGAGCCTGGCCGCGTATCTGCACAGCCGCGGCATGCTCCTGACCGCGAACTTCAATGCGAACGAGAGCAACTCGGGCGGCTACTTCCTGGCGGCGAACATTGACTACTTTGGCATCGAACAGGATCTCTCCAGCCGAAACGACACCGGGCCGGAGGTCACGACAGACAGCTTCGCGATGCTCAAGCGCGCAATGGCGAGCCAGAGGCCGGTGAGCACGCTCGACTACCGTGTGGGCGACGGACCGATGGCGTCCGCGACGCTGCACCGCGAGATCCAACAGAACCTGTTCTACGGCATCTACACCGGCCCGCACGCGACGGATAAGACGTCGTGGGTGACCGACCCGATTCAGGCGGTGTTCGCGACGTACTCGCCGATATACCGATCCCTGGCGGCAGGGGGGTGGGCGCCGGTGACGAATGCGCGCTCCACTAATGGGAACGTGTGGGTGGAGCGGTTTGGCCGGGCGGCCAGCAACACCCTGCACCTGACGCTGCGCAACGAGACCGCCTCTACCCAGAGCTACACGCTGACGGTGGACCTGAACCGGGACGGTCTGACAGCCGTGCGGAGCGCGTCCGCGCTGGAGCGGGTAACGGGCAGCAACGCGACGGTGGTGCTCAATAGCACGAAGACGCAGGCGACGATCAAGGGCTCAATCCCCGCAACGTCCACGCGCGTCCTCAAGGTCGCCGTGACGCGCTGATCACGGCGCGCCAACATATTGATTGATACGCGTGCGCCGGCATCCGCCGAGGAGCGATGTTCGGCGCACGCGAGACCACGTTCCCTAACCCCGGCGCCTGCTCTCCGCATCGCGCCGGGATTACCGGTCCGTTGAGGTCTGCGAAGTTGGTCTGATCGTCCGCAGCGGTGCCCGAGGTTCGTCACGCAACCGACACGGGCGGGGTTAACCAGGTGCGAGGCACGAACAACTGGTCCCAGCGAGGGAGATTCGGATGGGCTATGGTCCGCTCGCGCGACTTGGTGAAAAGTGCGGGAAAGATGCAATCCGGCGGCAACGGTATTGCGTAGTACTTTGTGAAGGATGTCACAAACCTTGCCGACGTGGTGAGGAGGTGTTGCGGGAAGGCGTAAGCCGTCTGGGGAGCAGCCCGAGGTCATGTGAGATGGACATGCGGCCATCAGTCACGAGCATGCGTTGTAGTTCATTTCCCTGTCGCCCGTGCACGATGTATCAGGCCCAGGTCGGTGCGGAGACGTTCCGGCGGTATTACTGGAGTAGAACATGGCGCTGCGAGAAAAGGTAGAGATCGAGGAGCAGGACACCACCGAGGAGGCCGCGCCCAGCGCAAAAGCGGACGCGGCGCCCGGCGCCGAGGATTCGGTGGCGGTCTACCTTCGGGACATCGGGGTCATCCCCCTGCTTACCGCTGCTGAGGAGGTCGAGCTCGCGAAGAGCATAGAGCTCGGTAAGGAGGCCGGCAAGCGGCTGGACGAGGACGTGGTGCCAGCGGAGCGGAAGCTGATTGTTCAGCAGGCGGAAAAGGGGCAGCAGGCTCGTCGCAAGATGATCGAGAGCAACCTGCGGCTCGTTGTCTCGATTGCCCGCCGCTATTCCGGTCGTGGTTTGCCGCTGTCCGATCTCATCGAAGAGGGGAACCTCGGGCTGATGCGTGCGACGGAGAAGTTCGATCACACTCGCGGCTTTCGATTCAGCACGTACGCGACGTGGTGGATCCGCCAGGCGGTGACGCGCGCACTCGCAAGCCAGAGCCGCGTCGTACGGCTGCCAGTCCATGTCTCTGACCTGATTAGCCAGGTCTCGCGGGTGACGGTGACGCTTTCCCAGGAACTGGGCAGGGAGCCGACGAGTGAGGAGATCGCCCGCGAAGTCGATCTCCAGCCAGCGCGGGTCCGCGAGATCGTCAAGGCGGCGCAGCAGCCCGTGAGCCTGGAGCAGCCATACAGCGACGGTGGCGAGGGCTCGATTGCAGACCTTATCGAGGATACGAGCGAGGCGCAACCGCAGGACCAGGTATCGCGCGAGCTGCTGCGCGAGACGGTGCATAGCGCGCTTGGCAGCCTCACGGACCGCGAGCAGCGAGTCTTGGCGCTGCGGTACGGTTTGGCGGGCGATCACGTTTACACGCTGGAGGAGGTCGGAAAGCGATTGGGAGTGACGCGAGAGCGCATCCGGCAGATCGAGAAAGAGGCGCTTCGCAAGCTGCGCCAGCCGGACTACTCTGAAACGCTGCGCGCTTTTCTCGTGTAGCGGGCGTGGACAGCCTCCACCATAATCGCGTAGGGCGAACGTGACCGGGGACTTGGACCCATGCCGTCTCACACCCGACGCTTCCCTCAACCGTGTGCGGGTCGTGGATCTGCCCGGTGTGGCCTTGCCGCCCGAGGTGCGCGGTGCGCTGGCGTACGACCTGCTCGCCGCAACGGCCCTGGTCACCCATCTCCGGTCGCGAGCGGGGCAGCTCGGTTTTGGCGCAGTGAACGTGGCAGAACCTGATGTGCTGCTGCGGCGCTTCGACGAGTGCTTCGAGCACCCCGATGCAGCGATCCGCGCGGCGGCCGAGGAGGTGGCAGAGCAGTTCGGCGCGTACCTGGGGTATGCGCTCCTGACGCTTAAGCGCGGGGACCGCGCGAACCGTGCGGTGCGCCCGGAGTGGGGTGACGGCTACTGGCGTCACTGGGCGGGCGTCACGCGGGTCCACATCGGTGGGGGTGTGGTGGCGGGACGGCTTGGCCCGCGCCTCGTTGCCCACGCCGCCCAGACCCTGAGGGACGCAGGGATCAACGATTGCAGCGTCCAACTCGCCCGCTGGCCGATGTTGTTGCCGCTGGTTGGGGCGGCGCGGGCGATGCCACCCGCTGGTCCCCCCGCCGTTGTGCTGGATATCGGGCACAGCTTCATCAAGCGGGCGCGCGCCGAGTCCCATCACGGCGCCCTGACAGCGCTGCGCCTCCTGCCTGCCGTCTCGACGCCCCCGACTGAACTGACCGCCGAGGGAGTGAGCCGACTCGCGGCGTACGTGGCGTCTGTGGTGGCTGACACCACGCGTGAGGCGGCCGATCCAGGCGTCGCGCTTGCGCCAACGGTTGTCGTTTGCCTCGCCGCGTATATCCGCGACGGACAACCGCTGCCCCGGATCGGTGACCCGTTCGCCGCGATGGCTGCCATAGCTGGGAACCTGGAGATCTGGTTGTCGCAGCGTGCGAGCGAACAGGCAGGACAGCCGCTGGAGGTCACACTCCTCCACGATGGGACGGCCGCAGCCTACGCCCTTGCGGGCGAGGAGCGCGCGGCAGTGATTACCCTGGGCACCGCGCTGGGAGTTGGCTTCTCGCCTCCGGCAGACGGTTTCCGACCGATCGGCCCCGGATTCTCGATCACCTGATCGCGGGCAGGGGCGTTGCACGGGTGTGCTGACCGCCGCTCAGGGAATGAATCGCCATCTTCTGGCGTTTTGGAGAGTAGCAGTGCAGGGGCGCTACGACCGCCTGTTATAATCCACACCAGGCAAGGTAGCGCGGCGAGAGGTGTGGATGGAAGGTCTGGATACGGAGCAGTTGCCGGGGTCGGACGACCCGTTCTTCGCGGAGGCGATGACGC
>JACDAU010000047.1 GCA_013695265.1 Chloroflexia bacterium | reverse complement strand
GGTGCAGACTGCGGATGCCCTGCGCTCCGGCCTTAGCCGCTTCCCCCAGCGGGGGACGCTCCCACCACCGCCCGGCGAGCGCTGAGTCCTTCCGTTAAGCAGCACGGGCTTAAATCTGAGAATGGTGCTGCGCGGGGAATCCCGAACCAGCGCGAAGGGTAGCACACAAGGGTTGAAAGTCAGTACTATGCGGACGTAAGAGTTGGTATGCACGAGGCGCTACTTCTCGATCGCACCCATTGACTAATGGTACCATATGCAGTACTATAGGTAGAGTGTGTGACAAAACGCGAGAAACTAATCGGGAAGATTCGCGCCCGCCCACCACACGCCGACTTCGAAGATGTGCGAAGAGTGCTCGACCTGTACGGCTGGACAATGCGTGCTCCGCGAAGTGGTAGCAGTCACTATACGTTTGCGAAGGCAGGCGAACCTGAGATTATTACCGTCGTGAAGCATCATGGCCGTGTGGGCCGCGTCTATCTGGATAATATCTGCGAGAAGCTTGGCTTGGATTAGGAGTATAGCAGTGAACACTGAGAGCACAGAACCTGTGACGTTAGAGGAGTGCCTGGGAATGGAGTATCCATTCAGGGTGATTGCCGATCCTGACGGAGGATACTTCGTCGAGGTGCCAGATCTTCCCGGCTGCATGACGCAGGCCGAAACGCGTGATGAGATCATCCCGATGATAGAGGATGCCCGCCACGCCTGGCTCGAGACTGCGTTTGAGCTTGGCAGAGAGATCCCCCCGCCTTCCTATCCTGAGGAGTACAGTGGCAAGTTCAACCTTCGGATACCGAAGTCGCTCCATCGCAAGGTCGCGGGGGCCGCTGTGCGTGACGGAGTGAGTCTGAACAGCTACGTGGCCTCGGTGCTGGCGCGCGGTGACGCTCAGGCACAGGTCGAGCAGCGGCTCCAAAACGTGGAAGCGCGGCTGGAGCAGCGGCTGGCCGATCTGGAGGAACACTTGCAGGTCATCCGAGAGAGCGTCCAACACTGTTCTGTCGAAGTTCCCATGCCCACACGAAAGGGCTGAGACTAACGCCGGCTGAACAGCGGCGCATCTGTCATGCCGAGCCTTCGAGGCATCGGTGGTCGCGATTACGGAGCCTTCGCGGCGGCTCAGCATGACTTGCAGCAGGGATCGAACGGATTGCGGAAACAGAATGGGCGTGCGCCGGTCGATGGGCAGGATTGGCCCGACTGCATCACCCCCCGACGCAGAACTCGTTGCCCTCCGGGTCGAGCAGCACGCCATGTGGGTAGCCATGCGCCCGGCGAGCGCCCAGTGTCAGCAGCCGCTCGATCTCTGTGGCGGGGTCGTCCACGCGCAGGTCGAAGTGGACGCGGTTCTTCACCACTTTGTGCTCCGGCACCCGCTGAAACGCCAGCTCCGGCCCCACCCCGTGCGGATCTGCGGTCGCGACAAAGTTGTCCTCGGGCGTGGGCGGCGGTCCCTGCATGACGTAACCGGTTGCCGCAGCCCAGAACACGGACAGCCTCGCCGGGTCAGCGCAATCGAACACGATCTCCTTGATGAGACGCGGTCGGCCCGTCTCCAGCAGGATCTTGAGGTTCGCGAGAATCGAGGGCATGCAGATCCCAATATCGCGCGCGGTCTGACCCGCAGCTTCCTCTCCGGACCACGTGACCGTAAGATTGCACACCTCCCCAATCGGCGCGATCTCCCAAACCATCCGCGACGGTGTGTCCCGCTCCTCCTCCGGGTAGTACAAGAGTGAGAAGCCGGTAACCAGCCGGGCCGGCCGCTCGACCTCGATCACGCGGCCCTCGATCTGCGCTACCTCACCCACCCGGTATGTCACCGGCGAGCCGGGCGTCCACGACGAGTCCACAGCCATGAACCCCTCCATGAAGTCGAAGTATCGAACGGTCTGTTCCGGCGTCGTGAGCGCGTCCCAGAGCCGCTCGGGGGTTGTGTGCATGTACGCGGTGTAGGTCTGGTTCGCCACGAGCTGCTCCTACACGAGGCAGGCGCGGAGACCTGCCCTTCCAGTGCGCCGCGCTTTCCGCGAATGACCGTTGCTCTCGGCGAGGATGACAGCTCCACCCTGTCGAAACAGGTATCTTGCGCTGTTCCTCAAGTTCACCATGACTGTGCCGCCCCCGCCGCGATCATCTCCATCACCCGAATCGCCGTGCGAAGCGTCGTGCCATCCTCGTCGCGGGTGGGGTCATACGCGGTGAGCGAGGCGGCCCGAAGGGGCATCACCTCCGAGACGAGCCGCACCGTCTCCTCCAGATCTTCCAGCGAGAGGCCGCCGGGCGTCGGGAAGTTCACCGCGGGCGCGAACGCTGGGTCGAGCACGTCGATGTCGAGGTGCAGGTACACCGCATCCACTCGCGCCTCCAACTTCTCCAGCGCCGGACGAAGGCTCGCCGGGATGCCCGTCCCCCGTATCTCCTCCGCGGGCACGACGAGAATCCCCGAGCCGTGCAGGTTCTCCCCCTCCTCGGGGTCGAGGTGACGCGCACCGATGTGCAGCACGCGATCTTCCGGCACGGCCTCGCCGCCGATGCGCCCGCGCAGTTCCTGGTGGCAGCGTCCCGTGAGGACGGCAAGCGGCATGCCATCGAAGTATCCGCTCTGGGAGGTTTCAGGTGTGTTGAAGTCACCGTGGGCGTCGAGCCACACCACGCCGATCCGCCCCGCGCCCAAGCCCGCCATGCTCCCCAGGCAGACGTTGCACGCCCCGCCGAGCACAAGCGGGAAGCTGTTGGCGTCCGCCGCGCGCCGGACCGCCGCGGCGAGCCCGCTGTTGCCGTGAGCCACCGCATCCAGGTCGTCGCGCTCCTGGCCCGGCTCTACGCGGACGGTCCGCACATCGAGCCCACGCACGCCGAGAGCAGCCGCCGCTCCCGCCTCCCGATAGCGTTGCGGTGCTAGCGCCATGCCCTTCTGGGTCGTGCCCGTGGCTATGGGTGCTTCGATCAGGGTGAAGATCATTTTTCTCCTACTCTGTCACTATCCCGCGCGCGCGGAGGTCCGCGCGCAACTGTAGCATAGCCAGGTCTTTCCGCTTTGCCTCCACCATCACGTCAAACACCAGCGGGCCCGCATCCGCGAAGAACGCCGTAAACTCGTCGGCGTCCACCAAGTCGGCGTGCTGGAACCTAAGCGCTGCGGCCTCGCTCGTGACGCGCTCGCCGGTATCGCGGTCGCGACGGGTGATCGAGCGGTCTTCCCGCCGGGCGGAGCTGTAATGTATCTTCGGCCGGACGCCCTTGGGCCACGTCGGGATCACGGCGCGGGCCGCCTCGCGGTTCGACAGCCTCTCCGGGTTATTTGCCCGGTGGTGCAGGGTGTCGAGCACCAGAGGGATGCCACACCGCCGGTGGATCTCGCAGACGTCAGGCACGTTGTAGCTCTTCTCGTCGTTCTCCAGCACGAGCCTGCGCCGCGCCTGCTCCGGCAGCCGTTCGTACCGCTCCACGAAACGCTCCGTCGCCGCCCGCTTGTCCCCAAAAACGCCCCCGCCGTGCACAACCGCGACCGCCTCCGGTCCCAGTCCGAGCGCGTCCATGAACCTGCCGTGGAAGACGAGGTCGCGCACAGCCCCCGCGTACACCCGCTCGACGGGGGAGTTCAGCACCGTGTAATGGTTCGGGTGCATCGAGAGCCGCAGGTCGAGCCGCCGCGCGCGCTCCCCCAAGTGCGCCAGCTCCTCCGCGCATTCCTCGATCTGGTTATGGAACTGGGGCTTGTCCGGGTGGGTGATGTACGGCGCGACGTTTGAGGAGATGCGGTACATCCTGATGCGCTCCTCGGTGAGGTAGTCGAAGATCGTGTTCAGGTACCCCAGGCTCACGCGCAGGTGCGGGCCGCTCTGCCAGCGCCTGCTGTCGTAGTCCTTGAGCACCCCGCCCCTGCCCAACACCTTCGCCGGGAAGCCCAATCTCATGGGTATCGACCGTGCAGGAGAAGTTCTCTCATGGGCTCAGCATGACAGTTCGACCCGCTCAGGGCAAGTTGGCCCGGCCTTGCCGTTCTGCCAGATCTGTGATCGCACCCCTATCGTCCGGTACGCCAGGGGCCACATGGATATGCGCGCACGTCACATTCCGGACATCCTTTACCTGGTGTCGATTCCCCGCCCCGTCAGCTCGGCGCGGAGCCTGAGCAACGCGAGGTCCTTCTGCTTCGTTTCGAGCATCACGTCGAACGCGAGGTGTGCCGTCTCCCCGAGGAAGGCGATGAACTCGTCCGTGCTCACCCAGTCCGAGTGCTGCGAGGCGAGCGGGGCGGCCCGCACCTGCGTCACCTCCCCCGACTTGCGGTTGCGGCGGCTCACGATGCGCTCCTCCGTGCGGGGTGTGCTGTAATGGATCTTTGGGCGCACGCCCGGCCGCCACGTCCTTAAGCATCCCTCCACCGCCTCTCGGTACGAGAGATTGCCGGGGTTGTTGACCGCGTGGTGCAGGTTGTCCACGACGAGGGGGATGGCGGTGCGTTCGTGAATCGCGCGGACGTCTGGCACGGAGTAGCTCTTCTCGTCGTTCTCGAGCACTAATCGACGCAGCACGCTCTCCGGCAGACGCTTGTATCGCTCTACGAAGCGGTCCATCGCCGCCGGCTTGTCGCCGTACACCCCGCCGCCGTGCGTCACGATCACCGCCTCCGGCCCGAGCCCCAGGGCGTCGAGGAAGTCGGCGTGGTACGTGAAGTCGCGCAGTGACGCCTGGTATACGCTCTCCACGGGTGAGTTGAGCACGATGTACTGCGAAGGGTGCATCGAGAGGCGCAGGTCGAGCGTTCGCGCCTTCTCGCCGAGGGCGGCGAGTTCCTCGCAGCACTCCGCGATCTGGTCGTGGAACTGCGGCAGGTCGGGGTGCGTGATGTACGGTGCGATCTCCGAGGAGATGCGGTACATCATGATCTTCTGCTCTGCGAGGTACTCGAAGATCTCGTGCAGGTAACCTATGCTGACGCGGAGATGTGGCCCGCTTTTCCAACGCCTGCTGTCGTTGCTCTTCAGTCCCGGCTTTCCCAGAACCTTCACCGCGAACCCAAGCCGCATCCATGCTCCAGACCACCAGATGAAAGGAGTGGCAAGGGCTCTCACCCTCGCCACTCGATTATGCGTACTCTCTCAGATCCGTTAACAAAGCCTGTGTACTGCGGCTACTGTACCGCGTCGGCACCCTGGACGTGCAGCTCGTTGATCACCTCGGTGACGCCCTTCTGCTTCCGGGCGATCTTCTCGGCGCGCTCGCGCTCCGACTCCGACGGCACGGGTCCGCGCAGGTACACGATCCCACCCGGCTCGGTGTTCACGTTGATCCTTGGCAGGTGACGCAGCGAGGTGTCATCCCCAAGCTGGGTCTGGACGCGATCGGTGATCGTTTCCGGACCCAGGTCGACCTCGCCATTCGTGCTAACCTTCGACCTGACTGCGGCTGCCCGGCCCTTTGCCTGAGCGCCAACCAACTTCGTCGCACTGGCCGTCTGCTGGCTGGCGACGCGTGCAGCCTTGCCACCCTTTTGGAACAGTAACGCGCGCGCGTTCCTGCCGGTCGTCGGCGAGGCGAGTATGCCAGCCCCAACGCCCAGAAGCGCACCTAGACCAAGTAAGCCGAGCTTGCCGGGGGAGAAGCGTCTGGAGGAACGGCCCGTTGCCTTGTTCACCTTCTTGATTACCGCCTCGTTGCGCTTCGCTAGTTGGTCGTTCACCCGCGCCTGTTGCGAAACCAGCGCCTTGCGGACCTGCTCGACCCTGCTCGTCGGTACGTCGATGGTCTCCTTACTGAACTTGATCTCCGGTATCTTCACTTTAACCTTAGTCACGATGACACCTCCAAAAACGGTATACCTACGATTTTTTCGTCGTCTTCTCGAAACAATACTTTCTGCAAGTCCCGTGCCAGTTGCTGACGCAAGCGCCAGTTTCGTGCTTGCGCGGCGCACCAGGCGGGCATATACGCAGTGGGCATCTGGAAGTTGAGGCGTGGCCGCGATGGCGGCGAGGAGAGGGACAGTCGGAGGAGGCGGCTCACCACTTCCGCCTCCTCCCGGAGGGATGTCTGCTCCACATACTGTCCATTATTAATAACGCAGCACAGCCTGGAAAGTTTCCATATTTTGTGAACGAGTTTTTACACGGCATTCCCCGTCCGGTGCGGACCATCGAGCGTGATATACTACGAGAAACGTATAGGATGGGGAGGAGCGCGAGGATGTGGCAGGCTCAACGGTTCGTCGGGGAGAAGCAGGACCGGGTACT
>JACDAU010000548.1 GCA_013695265.1 Chloroflexia bacterium | reverse complement strand
CTCCAGGTCCAGGTCGGGCGGCGGGGTGGGCGGCAAGACGGCCTCCCCGCCGGGCAGCCGAATACCTGCCGCATCACCGGTGTAGATGCCCCGGCCCGTGGCATCCCAGTACGCGATGTGGTGCGAGGCATGACCCGGTGTGTAGAGCGCGGTGAGTTCCCTCCCGCCGGCGATGATCCTCTCACCATCGTCGAGAACCACCACCCGCTCCGCAGGCACGGGCAGCACCTCGCCCCAGAGCCGATCCATGTGCTTCCCGTAGATCCGCTGCGCGCTCGCCAGCAGCTTCGCGGGATCGATCAGATGGTGCGCGCCCGCCGCATGCACATACACGCTCGCGTTCGGCAGCAGGCGCATCAGGCTCCCCGCAGCTCCGGCGTGGTCGAGGTGGATGTGCGTGAGCAGCACCTTCGTCACCCGATCGGGTGCGACGCCAGCGGCAGCCAGTCCCGCCATCAAGCTGCCGAGCGTGCTCGTGGGTCCCGTCTCGATGAGGGCGGCGTCCTCTGCGCCAATCAGCAGGTAGCTCGCGATTGCCTCTGCCTCGCCCTGGAAGCGCAGGTCCAGCACTGCGGGTCCGAGGGTCATATCGCGCAGAGTGCTCATCTTGGGGTTCCTCTTTCGATCTGTAGTGTATGGTATCTTTCTGGCACCGGGTATGGAAGGAGTGCGTTCATTTCCGCTTGAATGCGGGCGATAGCAGATCGCTGTATACAGCCTGAGGATGAGATGATGCCGTGGACACGAAACATCGGGAGGGAATAGAGGTGAGTTCTATGGGCCCAACAACGGAGGTATTCTGGACCGCCTTCCGCGCACTGCCGGCGGAGGCACGAGGGGCGTTCATGGAGAGATTAGTCGCAGAACCGAGGCTTCGAGAGGAGTTGGAAGACCTGCTGGATGCAGCCGTGGCAAGTGAGCGTGCCAGCGAGCCCACGCGGCCGCTCGATGATGTGCTCGCCGAGGTGGGTACGTAGCGACCGGTGCGCTACGAGGTCGTCATCACGCGATCAGCCGAGCGTGAGTTGAAGAGCTTGTCTGTTGCGGTAGCACAGAGGATTGGAGATCGCCTGCGTGCGCTCGCCAACGGTCAGCATCCGGGACAAGCCAGACGATTGAAAGGGAGCGCTAACTTCAGGCTCCGGGTTGGTGATTACCGTGTCATCTACACCGTGGAAGATCAGTCCAGGAGAGTGACTATCCTGGCTATCGGTCACCGGCGCGATGTCTACAAGGACCGATAGGAGCGCAAGAATATTGGGGGTATAGCAGCCTGCAAGGGTGAAGCAGGACTGGGCACGTGCGTCGCTGGGGTTGCGGCACTCGTTAGCCACGGGGGCTGCAGGCGACATCTCGCGGGGTATTCGGCGCGGCGCTGGGCAGCTCCTGCCAGGGGAGCACGGTCGTGGCGAGCACGCTCTGCACCCTGTTGTCCGTCTCCAGCTTCCCCTCGATGATGAGCAGCGGGGAGCGGCGAACGTATGGCCGGTAGCGCTCGTACACCTTTGGGCGGAGGATCACGTTCACAAGCCCCGTCTCGTCCTCGAGCGTCAGGAAAACGTGGCCCTTCGCCGTCGGTGGTTGCTGTCGGCACACCACCATCCCAGCCACCCGCACATGGCCGCTAGTCCTGTCGCGCAGCTCTTCCGCAGTCGTCACGCCCTCGCGATCCAGCGCCCGGCGGTGAAACTCCAGCAACTGATGCGTGGGGGAGAGGCCCATCAGCCCGTACTCCTCGGCCACCTGCTCATACGCACTCATCGGGTGCAGATCCGGTTCCTCCGAGGGGACGAGCGCCGGGCGTCCGTCGCTGAAGAAGGAGTCCGCAGTTGGGAGCCGGTTCAGCTCCCAGAGCAGCTTGCGGCGGGGCGTTCGGAACCCATCGAACGCCCCCGCAAAGATCAGGCTCTCCACCGCATCGCGATCGAGCCTGGTGCGGGCACAGAAGGCCGCGAACGAAGGGTACGGTCCGCGCTCCCGTTCCGCCTCCAGCCGCTCAATCGCGCGCGCGCCGAGGTCCTTCACGTAGCGGTACCCGAGCCGAACATGCCCGTCCTCGACGGTACACCGGCCCTGACTCCGGTGGATATCCACCCGCAGCGTGCGCACGCCGTGCCGTCGGGCATCGCCGAGCAGCACCTCGGGTGAGTAGAAGCCCATCGGCTGGTTGTTGAGCAACGCCGCGTAGAACGGCGCGGGGTGGTACAGCTTCAACCACGCGGTCTCGTAGGTGGTGCGCGCGAACGCCGCAGCGTGGCTCTTACAAAAGCCAAAAGCGGCGAAGCCCGCGAGCTGCCGGAACAGTTCCTCCGCCTGCGGCCGGGAGAGCCCGTTCCCCATCGCGCCCGCGAGAAACCTGTCGCGTATACGATCCATCTCGTCGCGCGAGCGGTGGCTGCCCATCGCCCGGCGGAACAGATCGGCCTCGCCGGGACGGAAACCCGCGACATCGGTGGCGATTTTCATCACCTGCTCCTGGAAGATGCAGACGCCCAGCGTCTCGCCGAGGATCGGCGCGAGGCTCGGGTGCAGGTACTCCACCGGCTCCAGTCCCTGCCTGCGCCGCAGGTACGGATGGACCATGTTTCCCTGCAAGGGACCGGGCCGGATGATCGCCACCTCGACAACAAGATCGTCGAGACTCCGGGGCAGCAGCTTCGGCAGGGTCTGGCTCTGGGCCCGCGACTCCACCTGAAACACGCCAATGCAATCCGCACGGCAAAGCATGTCATATACCCGCTCGTCGTCCTCTGGCAGGAGATCAAGGTTGGGACGGACACCGGAGGTGTGTTCTATCTCATCGAGCACATCATGGATGAGCGAGAGAGTTCGCAGCCCCAGCAGATCTATCTTAATGAGTCCCACGTCCTCCACGTCGTCCTTGTCGTATTGCGTGACGACGCGGCCCGGCGCGGTCGCGTGCTCCAGAGGCACGACATCCACGAGCGGTCCTTCCGTGATAAGCATGCCGCCGACGTGGATGCTCAGGTGGCGCGGGAAGCCGGAGATTCGCTCGCACATCTCCAGAAGCTGTCCCCACAGCAGGCCCTCGGGCGGCGCTGCGCCCAGAAGCGCTGTAATTTCGTCGCGGAGGCGATCGGCATGGTCGTACGCGCCGAACGACTTGGCGACAACATCAAGGACATCGGGCGGGAAACCGAGCGCCTTGCCCACATCGCGCACGGCGGACCGGGCGCGGTACGTGATGATGGTCGCGACCATCGCCGTGTGCTCCTGCCCGTACTTCTCGTACACGTACCCAATGAGCTCCTCGCGGTGGTTGGTGGAAACGTCTATGTCGATGTCCGGCGTGCCGACCCGCTCCTCGTTCAGAAAGCGCTCGAAGAGGAGATTGTGTCGGATCGGATCGACGCGCGTGATGCAGAGCACATACGCGACGATAGAGTCCGCCGCGCTCCCTCGGCCCTGTGCGGGGATGTTGTGCTCGCGCGCATAACTCATGATGTCCCACACGACGATGAAGAAGTTCTCCAGTCCCAGCGTGTGGATCACGCCCAGCTCGTTGCGCAACCCCGTGAGCACGTCCAGCCGCAGCCCTCCGTACTTTTGCAACGCGCCATCAAGGCAAAGCCGGTGCAGATACGAGCGCGCCGAGTGTCCCGACGGCAGCGGGTAGCGCGGGTGGCGCTGATGAGCGAAGCCCAGCTCCACGGTGCAGGAGGCGGCGATCTCCAGGGTGTTCGAGAGCGCATCCGGCCGCCACGCGAAGAGCACCGCCATCTCCTCCGCGTTCTTGAGATAGCACTCGGAGTTTGGCCTGCGCAGCCCGGCGGACGCGTCGAGCGTGGTGTTGTGGTGAATGCAGGTAAGCACGTCCTGCAGGCGATGGCCGGCGCGCTCCGCGTAGTGCGTGTTGTTCGTCGCCACCACGCCGACGCCCAGATCATCCGCGAGCGATGCAAGCTCCGCGCAGAGACCGTGGCTGTCGGGCAGGAGGTGGTCCTGCAGCTCGATCCAGTAGTTGCCCTCGCCGTAAAGCC
>JACDAU010000513.1 GCA_013695265.1 Chloroflexia bacterium | reverse complement strand
AATACCAGGAGGCTGAGAGTCAGCAGGCGCACTTGCCGGTAGTGTTCCTCCAGTGCCGGAAGCGGCGAGACCCGGAGGCGAGTTTCTGGCAAAATCTCATCCGCCCGCATCGTGGCGCTCACGCTGCGATCAATCAGCGCAGGCACATGCCGACTCCGAACGCCATTACCGTCCAGGACCATATACCAGACCGCCTGATAGATGGGTTCTTTCTGCGGCAGTATCCGGCTCTGGAACGAGGGTTCCGGGAGGAGCACCACATCTTCGAACGACGCTGGCCGGATGAACCAGTACGGGGCCAGCTCATTGCGTGCCCGCCACACCCCGGCGACTCGCATTTGCACTTGCACGCTGCCATCCGGCTTGCGGGCTACGTAGTCCTCGCCCGTCTGCATGCCGAGCTGCGCCGCCAGCCGCTCGTGGATCATAACCTCCGCAGGAGCTTTGGTATCGGTGACCGGCCTGGGGAGCGCGCCGTCAGTGATCTCCACTTGGCTCTCCACGCCGCTCGCGAAGCCGACGCTGACGAAATCGAGCTGCTCGTCAACCTTGTATTGCTTGTTTCCCAAAGGCAGGAGCCGCAGTTTGTCGGTGGTCGCATAGCGCACCGCCAACTCAGTCGGCAGCCCAATATCATTAGCCACTGACTTACTGAAGTACTCATCCACCTTGCGATAAGCGTCGACGGAGACCGGACCCTCCGTGGCGAATCGCGAGAAGAGATACGCGAATGGCGGTCGGGTGGTGCCATCCTCATCCGGCTCGAGTTCGGTGCGTAGAACGCGGTAGCCCACCGCGTCGGAGTAGAGCGGAATGCTGACCACAATCGCAATGGCCACGACGAATCCCGCGAGCCTGGCCAGCACGAGGCCCAGATAACTCCTCTGACGCTGGCCGACAACCTTCGCGATGCCGAGCAGATTCAGCAGCCATCGCATCTACGCCGCTCCCCGACTACTGCCCGACGACAACCTGGTTCTCCTTCAGGCCGCTCTTGATCTCCACCCGGTCATCGCTCACGATCCCGACCTCCACATCTACTCGCCGCTGACGATCGCCGTCTTGTACCACGACGAATCGGCGACCCTGGAACGTGCGAAGCGCAGGCGGCGGCAGGTACAGAACGTTTGGCCTGCGTTGAAGCGTGATCACCGCCGCGGCCAGGTCGCCGATCTCCAGGTCGACGTTTGGGGCGTCGTAGCTGATATGAACGGCGCTGTCTGTCTGCACCTCAGTCTGTGTGGACGTGTTGTCCTGCGGCAGCCGCGCGACAACACCCTTCACGGGCTGCTTCTCATAGCGGTTGAAGATGACGGTCACGGGCTGCTTCGCGCTGAGGCGGTTCAGATCCTGCCCGGTGACGTTCTCCACCCGAAGCTCCCGCGCTCCGGGATCAAGGACGGTCATCACCGGATCATATGCCTGGACCTGTGCTCCTGGCCGGATAGAGACGCCGGACACGACACCATCTATGGACGCGTAGAGCCGGCCAGTTTCTACTTGCCGGGCGAGGCGGTTGTATGCGAGCTGCGCCTCGGCGACGGACTGTTGCTGCTCCTTGTTTGTTACTGCCTGAATTCTTTCAAGTCGAATCTCCGCACGGCGGACCTGTATCTGTGCCAGGCTGCGCTGCGCTTCGGTCTTAGCCTGATTGAGTTTAATGCGAGCTTCCTGCAGATCGAGTTGGGCGAGCTCTTCTTCGAGCTGCTGACTCCGGTTGCCCTCATCGCGCGCGAGCTTGGCCTGGTCAAGGGTGACCTTCGCGCCGGCGAGGGTGTCCAGTAATTTCTTTTGATCGAGCTCCGCGACCAACTCCTTTGCCTTCACCTGGTCGCCCACCCGAACTCGGATGCGCAACACCTTTCCATTGGTGGTAAAGGCGAGATCCTCCTGCTTCACGGCCGCGACCCGGCCGCTGAGCCGGAGCTCCTCGATGATGTCGCCGCGCCGAACGGTATACGTCGGGCGTTCCACCACGGCCGCAACGGGGAGCGGGGTAGGAGTGGGAATGCGTGCCTCTTGGCCGATGGAGCAGCCCACGACTAAGATGCTCGCCAACAACGCCATGAGTTGCGGCCTGCGGCGACCATGGGACGGTGCGGAAGGAGCTGTCACGCGCAAACTACCCCTCTTTAGCCTCAGTCACGGACAAGGTCGGATCGTTTTCACCGATACGGTAGCGATTTTCGCGGATTCTGTAAAGTGCTAGCGCGTGGAGAATAAATGCCCAACAGAATCAGCGCCTTAGCGCACTGTTTGCGCCCGCTTGACACGTTGTGGAAGTATAACTATAGTGTACATCACTTTGCACATACGGGCTGATACCCCGACTGTCGTTGACGGAGTAGCCGATCCGCTGCCTTGTTGGGTGGCGCGAAACGGGAGGGGGTGGGGCGCAATTCGGAGTGTGGTCTCAGCTCACAGGAGTTTATGGCACGCTGCATTCCTCGGAGTCGCAGCGGCATACTCGTTGCATGCACACGGCGGCCCGACATCGAACAGTCTCTCTAAAGTGATAGGAGCATTTATACATGGATGACATCCTGATCCCGAACGAACTCAGCAGGCGCCGCTTCCTCAAAGCAGGAGCTGCGGTTGGTGGCCTCGGCCTTGCTGCGTGCGCTGGCTTCTCGAGCGAAGGCGAGAGCACCACGGGTGGCGGCGCTGCAGGAGGCGCGGCTGGCGGTAGCGGTACCCCCATACCCGGCATCTCGAACAAGGACATCGAAGGAAAGACGAACATCACCGTGTGGTTCTGGGATGCCGGACTGAAGTACGCGGTCACGGAGTTCAACAAGACCAACAAGAAGAACATCAACGTGAAGTTCGTCAAGCTCGGTTTCGACGATACGCATCAGAAACTGCTCACCTCACTCGCCGCCGGCAGCGGCGCGCCGGATGTGTGCGCGCTGGAGATCGGCCTCATCGGTGGCTTCGCCTCGAAGGGCGGCCTCGCGGACCTCAAACAAGCTCCGTATGACGGTGGCGAATTTGAGAAGGACATGGTCCCTTACAAGTGGAAGCACGGCTCGTCCCAGGACGGCCGCCTGATCGCCATGCCGTGGGACATCGGGCCGGCGGGGCTCTGGTACCGCGAGGATCTCCTCAAGAAGGCCGGGCTGCCGACTGACCCCGACGAGGTGCAGAAGAGGATCAAGACCTGGGAGGACTGGTTCCAGCTCGGCGAGGATCTGAAAAAGAAGACGCCGAAGACCTCCCTGTTCGCGGATGCGTTCAACGATGTGTACATACCAATGGTCGAGCAGCAGGGGCACGGCTGGTTCGACGGGAACAAGCTGC
>JACDAU010000470.1 GCA_013695265.1 Chloroflexia bacterium | reverse complement strand
CTTAACAGACTCCGCGTACGCTGGAGATCGTAGACGCATGCGGCGTGCGTTCAGGAGGAGGCAACACCATCCGGAGCACCCGACGCCACGGATTGCACCACGCCCGACCGCACAACCACACGGTGCGAACGGTTGTTTCAGGCAGCTCAGTCTGTCCCAGTCCCGCCACACGCGGAACGACGCGCGTGCTCGCCCTGATTCTCCTCGCGGCCTTCGCAGCACTCGGGCTGCCCACTGAAACCAGGGCGCACTCGCAGACGACGGACGGCTACTCCCGCATTACGGTGCGCGAGGATGTCATCCGGTATCATCTCTCGCTCGACTTTGACGAGCTGAGGCGCGTTACGAGCCTCGACGTTCCTCCTGTGGCCACGACAGCAGAACGCGAGGCTGCGCTGCTCCGGGACCGTAGCGGCATTCTGGCCTACCTGGAACCGAGACTGGTCCTTCGGATGGACGAGGTTTCGTGCCAGGGCGTGGTGGCGCAGACTCGCGTGGAGAACATAAGCGGCCAGGTGTACGCGGGCATCGTGCTGGACTTTACCTGTCCGGGCGGCGCTGCGGGACGGCTCCAGGTGCGCTACGGGGTGTTCTTCGACGACCAGGATCCGCAACACCGCAACATCGCGACCTACCGCCTGCCCGGCCACAACGGGAGGTTTATCTTCGCCCGAGACGCCCGCGACTCACCGTGGGCGAGGGCACGGCCGCGGGATCGGTACGCCGGTTCATTGTGCTCGGGTTTGAGCACATACTTGCGGGGTACGACCACGTGCTCTTCGTCCTCGCGCTGTTACTGGGCGCACGTGGACTGCGAGGAGTGCTCACGGTAGCAACCATGTTCACCCTTGCCCACAGCGCTACGCTCGCGCTCGCAGTGCTCGGCTGGGCGTCGGTGCCGGGCGCCGTCGTGGAGCCACTGATCGCCCTGAGCATCGCCTACACGGCAGTCGCGAACCTCGTGGCGCCTGCATCAAGGCGCCGACTCGCGGTGGTGTTCGGATTCGGCCTGCTGCATGGCCTGGGCTTCGCCGGCGCACTCCAACTTGGCGGCGAGGTGGATGCTCCGATGCTGCTGTCGCTCCTGAGCTTCAACGTCGGCGTCGAGCTGGGGCAGACGCTCATCATTCTGCTCGTTTTCCCGGTGCTGCTCTGGGCGCGTCGGTTTGCGTGGTCGGCGCCAGCACAGGCCGTCGCAACGGGTGCTATCGGCGTGGTGGGCCTTCTGTGGTTCGTCGAGCGGCTGTCAGTGTAGTTATTCACCGATCGATAGAGATCCGTACAGTGCAGGAGGGCGAGATGTGCATACTTTGGTGACCAGGATAATGGACAGGATCGACCGCGACAGGCTGCATCTGGCGCTCATTGCCATAATGTTCGGGCTGGCGCTCGTGGCCGTTTTGCGGGCTACGGGAGACCCCACGTCAGGACAGGGGGCGGTGGCGGCTGGCGCTGAGAGTGTGACTATCGTCGGTGCGGTCTTCGCGGACAAGGATGCCGACGGCGTCCGCGACCGCAATGAGAACGGTATCGCGAACGTGAGCGTCTCGGACGGACGGCGCAACGATCGTCCAGACCGACGACTCCGGGCGGTACTCGCTGCCGTTCAATCCCGAGCGGCGGCGGACGGACCTGGTCTGGGTGACGGTCCCCAGCGGCTACGATGTGCCGACGAACGCGAACCGGACCCCACAGTTCTACCGCGAGCTGCGGGGCCTGGTGGCAGGCGAGGAGCGTCGGCAGGACTTCGCGCTTCAGCGCTCGAAGCAGACGGCCAGGGAGAACTTCAGCTTCACTGCCCTTGCGGATGTGCATGTCCGCCCCGATCCGACCTACACCAACAACGGTGCCCGGTTCGCGGCCCAGTTGCAGCAGGTGAACCAGGTGACGGGCTCACCGTCCTTTGCGATGATCGCCGGAGATCTGCTGCTGGACGCCCGCGACGCAGAGTTCGAGGAGTATCTCGCCGCTCAGTCTACGTCGAAGCTCCCGGTGTACACGGCGGTCGGCAACCACGACATCGCCTTTTACGCAGGACCAGACTACCGCGACCGGATTGACCCGTATCGCCGGTATCTCGGCCCGGAATGGTACTCGTTCGACTACGGCCAGCGACACTTCGTCATGCTGGAGGACTGGCTGGGCTTTGCGGAGCAGCCCGAGCAACTCGAATGGCTTCGCCAGGATCTGCGGCTCAACGCGCGCGATGACCGGGAGGTCGTCGTCGTCACGCATGTGCAGTTGAACGCGCCCGACACGCGCGAGCTTCGCACCGCCGAGTACATTAAGCTGCTTGAAGAGTACAACACCAAGCTCGTGCTTATGGGCCATACACACGTGAACGACGTGGCGAACGACGTCATCGCCGGCGCGCAGAACGTGAACACAAACAGCAGCGGCTCCAATGACAACGACTTCACCCCCCCCGGCTACCGGCACGTTCAATTCAAGGACGGTCGCGTCT